>JAYVBZ010000068.1:0-4438 GCA_043750215.1 Actinomycetota bacterium | reverse complement strand
GGCCAGCGCATCTACGTCGACCCCGGCGTGCTCGTCGGGGCGATCGGGACCGCCTTCGAGGTGAAGGCGCAACGTCCGAGCTATCGGCGACCCATCACGGCGTGGCAGGTCCTTCACTCCAAGGGTTCGGCCACCGAGCGACCGCTCCCGCCCGGCATGGTGACATCGTCATGGCAAGGCCTCGCGCGTTTCATCCACATCACCGTCAAGGACGACCGAGGCAACGTCATGCTCGATTCCCATCGCCCCTTCTGCCCGAATGGCTGGGATGTACAGCGGGTCGACCCCAACAGCGTTCCGACATCGCGGTATCCGCAGTTCTGCGGTTGGAACCCGTTCACGAAGGGGATGGTGTGGGGCATCGAGAAGGGTTGGGCCGTCAACGTCTTCTCCAACAGCCCCACGTTCAAAGGACCGGACGGCACGTATCACGTCCAAGTGCAGATCGATCAGAAGTATCTCGACTTCTTCAAGATCCCAGCAACCGACGCTTCGGCCCGGGTCGACATGACGGTCGTCACGGACAACAGCAACGGGTGCCCTCCCTTCTGTTCGGATGGATCAGCGACAGCGCCCGGCGGCCAGCTCACGAACGTTCCGATCGTCCACAACCCGGGCCCGGGCATCGAACCCGACCTGGTCGCCCTGCCGTCGTGGGGGATCAACGTGGACTCGGGCTCGGTTCCTGGTTCGGACTATCTAGACTTCGGCGCCACGGTCTGGAACGCAGGTCCCTCGCCGATGGTGGTCGAAGGGTTCCGTCGTCAGAGCAAGAGCACGATGGACGCCTGGCAGTACTTCTATCGCGGAGGCAAAGCCGTCGGACGCGTGCGCGCGGGCTCGCTCGAATACGACAACCGTCTCGGCCACCAGCACTGGCATTTCAAGCAGTTCGCGGCGTACCGGCTCCTTGACTCATCGAAGCACCGTGTGGTGCTCAGCCAGAAAGAGGCGTTCTGCCTGGCACCCACCGACGCGATCAACTTGGCGGTCCATGATGCCAACTGGAACCCCGGCATGGTCGGGCTGAGTACCGCGTGCGGTTCCGCCACCTCGATCTGGACCCGCGAAACACTCCCGACCGGTTGGGGCGACACCTATTTCCAGGGCCTGCCGGGCCAGTCATTCGACATCACCAACCTGCCGAACGGCATCTACTACATCCAGGTTCAGGCCAACCCCGGCGGGAACATACGCGAACGAACGCGAGCCAACGATTCGCAGTTGCGCCAGGTCATCCTAGGCGGAACGCTGGGAGCGCGTACCGTGCAGGTCCCGCCCTGGCACGGTATCGATACCGAACTTGGACTCTTCACCCCGTTGGCGGACGGGCTGCAGGGCGGATAGGCGAGCCGGTCAAGGGTGGTCTTCGGTTGAGATGTGCCACTTGAGGGACCCCAGGAGCTCGTCGGCTTCTTTTGGTCCCCACGCCCCTCTTGGGTATCGATGCACGGCGGGCTGCGCCTTCAGGACGGGTTCGAGCAATTCCCACGCGCGCTCGACGCCGTCCTGACGGATGAACAGTGTGTGGTCTCCCTCCATCGCGCCGAGCAGGAGCAATTCGTACGCGTCGACGATCTCGCTCGTGAACTCCTTCTCGTAGTCGAAGTCCATGGTCACGCGGCCCAGCTTCAACCCGGGGCCAGGCTGCTTCGCGTTCACGGCCAGCGTGATGCCTTCGTTCGGCTGAACACGGATGGTGAGGTGGTCTCGAGGGATGGAGGCGACCTCGGTCCCACGGAAGATGTTGAACGGCACGCGTCGGAACTTCAGGGTGATCTCCGTCACCTTCTGCGCGAGCCCTTTCCCGGTGCGCAGATAGAACGGCACGTCGGCCCAGCGCCAGTTATCCAGCTCCAACTTGAGCGCCACGAAGGTCTCAACGTTCGAACCGGGCGCGACCCCTTCCTCCGCGTGATAGTCGTCGTACTGCCCAAGGACCACGTCGGCCGGGTCGATGGGCTGGGCCGCTCGCAACACCTTCACGGTCTCGTCGCGCAGACGATCCGGTTCGAACGAGACCGGAGGCTCCATGGCCAGGAACGTCATCATCTGGAACAGGTGCGTGCTCACCATGTCGCGGACGGCGCCGGTCTGCTCGTAGAACGCGCCCCGGCCCTCGATGCCGATCTGCTCGGCCACCGTGATCTGCACATGTTCGATATAGCGCCGGTTCCAGATCGGTTCGAACATCCCGTTGGCGAACCGGAAGGCCAGGATGTTCTGGACGGTCTCCTTCCCCAGGTAGTGATCGATGCGGAAGACCTGCGACTCATCGAACACTCGGTGAAGACAGGCGTTGAGCTCCATCGCCGTGGTCAGGTCATGGCCGAACGGCTTCTCGATGATGATCTTGGAGCCTTCCGCCATCCCCGCGTCGCCGATCCGCTGCACGACGTCGGCATAGGCGCTCGAGGGCGTCGCCGCATAGAAGAATCGATTCCCTTCCGTGCCGTGGGTCCTATCGATCTCCTCGAGATCTGCTGCCACCCGGTCCATCGCACCGGCATCGGTGAACTCTCCCGACACGTAGCGAAGATGCCCCGCGAAATCGGTCCAGACCTGCCCCTCTGGAACATGCTTGCCGAACTCGCGGACAGATGCCAGGGCATGCGCCCGGAACTCGTCGTCCGTGAACTCCGTTCGGGCATACCCGACGATCGCGAACCGCTCGGGCAGCAAGCCTTCGAGGTAGAGGTGGTAGAAGGCAGGAAGGAGCTTCCTGCGGGTCAGATCGCCGGAGGCTCCGAAGATGACGATCGCCTGCGGCGGAGCGGTGGTCCGGACCCGGCGCGACGTCATGACGGCACCCCCGGGGACGAGGCGACTTCGATCCAGCCATCGACCTCCCGAACGGCGAAGGTGGGGATCGGATCGCTCTCAGCGCTTCCCGGCTCCCCCGCTTCCAGGTCGAACCACGCCCCGCACGCGCACTCGACCGCCGGCTCACGCTCTAAGCGAAGGACTCCTTCGCTTAGAGAACCTCCGTCCGCCGTGCAGGTGTCACCGACGGCGTGCAGGTGGTGGTCCACGTGCGCCACCGCCACCCTGCCGACCGGGAGGTCATACCCCCGAAGTTCCCCGTCCGGAATCTCGGCGAGCGTTCCCACGCGGATGAAGTCCAACCCTCACCTCCTAGAGTGTCGTGCCCCGCAGCGCCAAGAAACTGCGCTGCAACAGCGTGAGCGAACCGAGCACCGTGAGCACTACCAGCACAGTGAACATGGTGTGTGGAATCAGCAATCCGATCATGAGTGCCAGGAATCGCTCCAGGCGCTGGAAGAACCCTTCGGTCAGCGTCAGTCCGACGGCTTCGGCTTCGGCTCGAACCTGACTCACCGACAGGCTGACCACGAGGGTGACCAAGGCGAGGCCCGCGGCCACGGACTCGTGTCGCTCCGCCATCACCCAGAAGAGCGACGCGAACAAGATCATGTCGGAGGCGCGGTCGATGACCGAGTCCAGGAATGCACCCGACCGCCGGACCTCCCCTCGGTGTCGCGCCACCGATCCATCGAAGACGTCGCACAGGCCGGCCAGGATGAGCAGGACGCCGGCCCAGGCCCACCTACCGCTGAGGATGGACCTGCCCACCCCTACGGTGAGGATCAGCGACAGCAGCGTGAGATGCCACGGCCGGATCCCCGTCCAGAGCAGGAAGGCGAGCACGGCCCTGAACGGCCACTTGAAGATCTGGCGCATCGCGCCTCCGGCCGCTCCCTCGCCCTTGCGCGGGGCGGGCATGTCGCGAACCTTCGGACCTTCTCGCTCGCGCAGGTCCCGTGCCTTGGCCATGCGCTCCCGCTACCCGGTGTGCGGTTCGAAGGCCACGACGACATAGCGGAAGTCGCCCCCGGGCGCTGCGTACAGGACCTCGGTGTCAACCGTGGCACCCATCAGCGCAGAGCCGAGCGGGGACGTGGTGGTCACGGTTCGTGCGCCCTTCGCGCGTTCCTCCGCGTGTTCGGCCAGCAGGTACGTTTCGTCCTCGGGTTCGTCTTCGTCCAGTGGTCGAACCGTCACTAACATGCCGGGGCCGACCTCGTTGGCGTGGGTCGGTGCCTGGACGATCGCGGGGTCGCGGAGCATGGCCCGGATCTTCCGGATCTTCGATTCCATCAAGCCTTGGTCGTTCTTGGCGGCGTCATATTCCCCGTTCTCCTTCAGATCACCCAGTTCGCGCGCGGCGAGGAGCCGCTCGGCCACTCGCTGTCGGCCATCCGTCTCGAGCTCTTCCACATCGGCCTTCAGCCGCAGGTAGGCCTCGACGGTGAGGTTGGCGGTGGGCTGCTGACCCGCAGGACGGGGTTGACGATTGCGCAGCTCTTTGGGGAGTTCAGACATGGAGGGAGTCTACCGAGGGAGCGCGAGGCAGAAACGACGGCTGATCTAGCCGGGCAAGATGACCTTGAAACTGGCACCACCACCCGGACGCTCC
>JAYVBZ010000067.1:0-1579 GCA_043750215.1 Actinomycetota bacterium | reverse complement strand
GAAGGACGCCTGATCGGCACCGTTGACCCAACGGATCTGCTAGGGCTGGGCGGCTCCATGAACCCAGAGCGATGCAACGACACGATCGCCGGTGTGGTTCGCGCCGACCCTGATCACTTCATCGGGTTCGCCTCGGTGAATCCTGCGTACGAAGGCGTGGACGCGGCCGTGGACGAGCTGGAGCGCGCCGTCACAGAACTCGGCCTCTCGGGGCTGAAGCTCTACCCCATGTATCAACACTGGGCCGCGAACGATCCCCAGCTCGCCTTCCCCATCTACGCGAAGGCCCAGGAACTCGGCATCCCGGTGATGATCCACCAGGCGGGCTCGACGCGGATCGACGCCAAGTTGGAGCTGGGGCGCCCGGCGATGCTCGACGACATCGGCCGGGAGTTCCGGGACCTGCGAGTGATCATCGCGCACTGCGGCCTGCCCTGGGTCGACGAGGCGCTCTTCCTTCTCACCAAACATCCGAACTTCTTCGCCGAACTCTCCTACTTGATCGCCACGCTGACGCGGCGCGATCTGTTCCTCCTGCTCTCGCGCTGCGAGCCCATGTTCGTCCCACTGGACAAGCTCTTCTTCGGCACCGATTATCCGGGCTTCCTCTACGACCCTGTGGCACTGCGCGAGAAGCTGATGACGGTGAACGATGAGGCGGACGGGCTTCGGATGGAACAGATCGCGCAGGAGAAGCTGGACGGGATCATGGGCGAGAACTTCGCCAAGGTCCTGGGTCTGATCCAGGCCTAAACCGGGCGAGTTCGCGGGTTGTACAGGTAGGCCGGCTCCACGGGCGTGTCGTACCAACGCTGATAGAAGTCGATCACGTACGGCTCTACCAGCCGCCCCAGCTCGGCCCATCGTTGCACGTGGTCGGGGAACCGGTAGACCCGGCGCTGCACCGCCTCGGCGAAACGCTCCTTGAGCGCGGCTTCGTCCACCACCGTCACCCGGCCGCCCTCCATCAGGATGCGCCCGTGCGCCATCACCGTGTCGATATCACCGGCGTCCGTGCGGTCGAGCACCACGTCCAGGAACGGCTCGGCCTCGTAGCGCCCCGGCGGGAACATGATCCGCTCCTTCTCCACGATCAACAGGTCGGCGTAACGCCCGGGCTCCAGACTGCCCAGGCGGTCCTGCATGCCGATCGCCCGCGCACCGTTCTGGGCTGCGGCGCGGAGCACGGCTTCGCTGTCCAGGCGCGCACGTTCGAACACCGTCGGGGTTCTCTGGAGGTAGCACGCCAACCGGAGTTCTTGGAAGAAGTCTTCACGGTCGGAGAAGGAGATGCCGTCCGTGCCGAACGCGATCCGCCCGCCGGAATCCATGATGTCTCGAACCCGGCAGATGCCGGTGGACAGACGCAGGTTGGATCCCGGGTCGTTCGAGGCCACCGCGCCCGAGTCGGCGAAGATCGAGAGCTCCTCATCGGTCACCCAGACGAAATGCTCCAACACCGTGGTGGGGCCCAGCACTCCGAGGTCCGCCAGCCGGCGCACCGCCGGCTTCCCGTGGTGCTCCAGGTTGAACATCATCTCTGCGCGCGTCTCAAGGGCGTGGGTGATCAGCCCCGTGT
>JAYVBZ010000066.1:0-3255 GCA_043750215.1 Actinomycetota bacterium | reverse complement strand
ATCCCGAGGCCTTGTGGGAGGGCTCGCACAGGCCTCGCGCCTGGTGGATCCGGCTGATGGCGCTGGGGTCCTTGTTCTTCGTTGGGTTCGTGGCGGCCGTGGGGTACTTCTGGAAGGTACGTCCGGGGCTGTCCCGTGCGACGAAGCGGGCCGCCGCGAGCTGAACGGCTCCTAGCTAGCCCGTGTACACCTCCACGAAGCGCCCGTAGTTGGCGGCGATCTGGGTGACAGCGTCCACCCTGGGTGTGCGGCCTTCCATGGATGCTTTCAACGGCTCCCACCAGATCGACCGCCCGATCGCGAACCCCACGTATCCCGGGACCCCGGACCCCATCTTCAGCCAGTGGTCCACCGCGGAGTCATCGGCACCACGCCCAAGCACGACGCACGCCACGCCATCGCGCCCACCGAACCTGCACTGCGCGGCGACGGCCTCACAATCCTTCCGCGCGTCCAGCCCTTCGATCTTCCACACATCCGGTTCGACATCGGACTGCTGGAGCTCCGCGATCGCCGTGCGCATAAGGGCCGGCCGCAGCTCTCCGTCGTAGCGCGACGCGTTGCCTCCGACCATCTCCAGTTGGTGCGGCTCTGCCGGCACGAGCAACTCGAAGAGGAACTTCCGGCCGTTGGCGTGGAGCCAGTCTGACAGCGTCTTCAGCCGAGCCGTCTGCCGGGCGTTCAGCACGCCATCACCTTCGGGGTTGTAGCGGACCAGCACCTTCGAGAAGTCCGGATCCATATCCGTGATATGCGCGGCGAATCCATCTTCGCCGTACTCGAAGTCGAACTCGACCTGACCGGACTTCTCCACGGGGATCGAGAGGCTGATGCCCGTGGCCTTGGCCTCACGCGCCACGCCGGCACCGAACTGTTCATCAACCAGGATGCCGGCACCGGCCACGCCCCGGTCGAACGCCGCGAGGGCGCCCTCGAAGATCAGCTTCTTGGCGTCGATGATCCGTGCGGCTTCCTGCGGGGTGGGCTCGCCTTGGACACCGAAGAATGTCTTCTGGAACGACCCCCGATGGTCGAACGCCAGGATGAACAGGTCCTGGTCGTAGCCCAGGGTCATGTCCCCTCCATCTCGAAGGGGTGCTCCGGGCTCATGATCTCCACCGGGACCGGGGCCGCGGCGTCGCGGAACCGGACGCCTTCAGACGGCGAGCCGACCACGAACCCGAAATGCATCGGCACGGCCAGCTTCGGAGCGATCGCCTTCGCCAGACCAGCGGCTTCGCCGGCGTCCATCGTGTAGTGACCCCCGATGGGCAGGAACGCCACATCGGTCTTAACCGTTTCCAGCTCGGGCAGATGGTCGGTATCACCGGCGTGGTAGTAGGTGTACTCGCCCAGATCGATGATGTAGCCGATCCACTTGTTCGCCTTGGGGTGGAAGTCGAGTGCCTCTTCCCGGATGTTGTACGCGGGCACAGTTTCGACGTGGAACCCGCCGACGTCGTGGCGCTCACCGGGTGCGACCGGGGTCACGTCGCCGCCAAGTTCGACGGCAACATCTCGCGGCGCGACCACCGCTGTTCCTTCGCGCCGGAGCCTGGCGATCTCCTCGGGCTGAAAATGATCGAAGTGCGCATGGGTGATGAGGATGAGGTCCGCGGTCGGTGCACCTTCCTCCGTCCCCCAGGGGTCGATGTAGACCACGCGGTCCCCGTCCGTCCAACGGAATGCCGATTGCCTGAACCACGTGAACCGATCGAGCATGCCGTGCCTCCTCCGGTCGTTCGTGCCAGCAACGGTAGTCTGACGAACCGACGATGGACATACCCAACGCCCCCGACGCCCAACAGGGCGCGTTCCGTGCCAGCCTCGCGCTGGTCAGCCACAACCGCGATTTCCGTCGAGTGTATGCGGCATCGCTGATCAGCCTGGGCGGAGACTGGTTCCTCACGGTCGCACTGTTCTCGTTAGTCCTGAAGTACAACGGCTCGGGCTTCGCCGTAGGCCTGATCATCGCGGTACAGGACCTCGCGTTCTTCGCGGCCTCTCCTCTGGCCGGAGCCCTTGCCGACCGTCTGAACCGACGAACGCTGATGATCGTCACCGATCTGTCTCGGGCCGTGCTGTGCCTAGCGTTCCTGTTCGTTCGCGGGCCGGACACGGTGTGGATCATCTACGCCGCAGCCGGCGCTCTGGCGCTGTTCAGCGCCGTGTTCGAGCCCGCGAGCGCCGCGGCCCTGCCCAACCTGGTCGAGGCCGAAGACCTTGCGACGGCGAACGCGCTCACGGGATCCGCCTGGGGAACCATGCTGGTGGTGGGTGCTGGCCTGGGTGGGTTGGTCGCCGGGAAGTTCGGCGCCACCACGGCGATCGTGGTGGACGCGGTGTCGTTCGTGGCGTCAGCACTCCTGGTGATCGCCGTGCATCGGTCGTTCGCGGAAGCCAGGACCGGGGACCACGAGTACCCCGGGATCATGGAAGCCACGAAAGAGACGGCGAGGTACGCGCGGCGCGATCATCGGGTTTTGGCCCTGGTGGCGGTCAAGTTCGGCTGGGGGTTGGCGGGCGGCGTGCTGGTGCTCATCCCCCTCCTGGTAGTGCGATCGTTCCACGGGGGTGATGTAGCGATCGGTGTGCTCATGGCATTCCGAGGGCTGGGGGCACTCATCGGACCATTCGTCGCGCGGCGGGCATTGGGAACCGAGGACAGGCGGTTGTTCCAGGCGATCGGGATCGGGCTCGCCGTGTTCGGGATCGGCTACGCGGTGGTCGGGTTGGTACCCAGCCTCGTGCTCGCGCTCCCTGCGATCGCCCTGGCCCACGTGGGCGGAGGAGCCCAATGGGTGCTCTCCTCCTACGGGCTGCAGAAGCTGGTTCCCGACCGGATCAGGGGACGGATCTTCGCCTTCGATGGCATGTTGGTCACCCTGACGTTCGGGACGTCGAGTCTGTTGACGGGCTGGCTGGCCGACGCCATCGGAGCTCGCGAAACGGCATTGCTACTGGGCGGTATCGCCATGCTCTGGGCAGGAGTGTGGTTCTGGCTCACGACCGAAGTGCGCCGCGTCACCCTGGCTGAAGGCTGCAAGCCGGCCCCCGCTGAGGTCTTGGCAGGGTAGGAAGCAAGAGCAAGAGCAGCGGGAGCGGAAAGGGCGGGCGCCGGAGGCGCCCGCCCTTGGTCGTGCGATCGGTCCTACGGGGCCGGTGGTGCCGGCGGCGGCTCGCCGCCGCCGGCAGGGGCCGGAGCGGCAGGTGCTGCGGGGGCCGGAGCAACTGGTGGAGCAGCTGGCGGAGCAG
>JAYVBZ010000065.1:0-6909 GCA_043750215.1 Actinomycetota bacterium | reverse complement strand
GCATCAGCTGGCGCCCCCGGCCGGGCTTGACGATCTTCGTCCCGAACCAGGAAAGGGGGCCCGCACCCGGCGACACCGCCCATCCGAGCTTCCCCAAGTGGGTCGATGGGAGGCTGCGGGTAGCCGGGGGCGGCCTCGGCAACATCTGGGCGGTCGAGGAAGACCGTCTGGTGCGCGGCCCAAAGATCCCATTCGAGCAGCACAACGCGCAACGGTTCCGCGACGGGATCCTGGTCAACCACTCTCCGACGCACCGCATGATCTTCCAGGACCTACAGGGACGCGTGGTCCATTCCTTCCCCGTCCCTGTCTACAACCTGGATGAATTGGACCATGCCAACGTCGCTCGTGACCACGCGTACCAGGGGTTCTGCCGCGGGATCATCCCGGTCTCCGATGAACTGATCGTGCAGGGGTCCTCCCCGGCAACGATCAACGTATTCCGGTTCGAGACGCAGGAGTTGGTGAAGACCATCAACATCTCCAAGGACGTTCGGAACTCGATCCACGGTCTCGAGATCTGGCCATTCGGAGCGATCTCGTAGCCTGCGGTGGTGTGCAGGACCGAAGGCTACGTAAAGTAGCCGAAAGACCGTTGACGCTTCTCGAACGGGACCGTCTAATAGGTTATCTCCTCGGGAGACGCGTCGAGGGGATATCAGGGCGTGCCCGACAGGTCGATGGGAGCATCGGTGAGAAGAGCTGGTCTCGGTTTGATGGTCGTGGTTTCGCTCGCCTCTGCGCTCGCCTTGGCCCCTCCTGACACGCAGACCCGTGCGTCAACGGCGATGGGAGATCCCGTGATCGCCGCCGCCGGCGACATCGCGTGTGTGAGAACGAAGCCGAACGTTCTGAAGCACACGTGCTACCAACAGTCCACGTCCGCTCTCATCCTGAGTCACCCGGAAGTTGACAAGGTTCTGACCCTGGGCGACAACCAATACCCGTGCGGTTCATTCGCCGACTTCCTGCACGGGTACGATCCAACCTGGGGGCAATTCCTCGCATCCACGCAACCTACGATCGGCAATCATGAATATCAGACGACGAAGGTAGGGTGCGACGCGCAGGCGAGCGGCTATTTCCGGTACTTCGGGGCGGCGGCGCAGCCCAACGGTGCGAACGGCTACTACTACTACGACATCCGGGGAACGGGGACGTCGACGGCGCGCTGGCGGGTCATCGTGCTCAACGCCAACTGTGCGATCGTGTCTGGAGGGTGCGCCACCGGGAGTCCCCAGGAGCTGTTCCTGCAGTCGGCCATCAGCACCGTACCCCTTGGGTATCGCATCATGGCAGCGTGGCATCAGCCTTATTTCGGTGGCAGCCGCGAACCCGATCCGGCAACTCCGGGCGTCAAGCCATTCTGGAAAGACCTTTTCGCCGCGCACGCGGCCCTCGTCCTGAACGGCCACGCGCACTACTACGCGAGATACGCTCCCCAGGACCCGAGTGGGAACGCCGATCCGGCGGGGCTCACTGAGATCATTTCGGGGACCGGAGGAGCGAGTCTCGGCAACGCGAGGTTCACCTCCCGGATGGCGGCATACAAGAACACTCAGTATGGCGTGCTCTTCGTGACGCTGAAAGACTCGTCCTTCGATTGGCAGTTCATCGAAACGGATGGGACCGTGTTCGACAGCGGCACGCAGCTCTTGCCTCCGCTCGTCTCGGGTCTGAGCCCGAACTCGGGTCCTGTCGGCACCGTCGTAACCATCACCGGGTCCGGGTTCTCCGACGCGACCGTGGTCACGTTCAACGGGACTGCCGCGATCTCTCTGAGCGTGGACTCGGACGCGCAGATCACCGCGACGGTGCCGGCTTCCGCCACGACGGGCCAGGTCTGCGTTACCGCCAGAAGCACCACAGGCTGTAGCGGCGGCGACTTCACCGTGACGTAGCTCGGGCGCCTTTGGCTTTCATCTTGGATCGCATCGTCATCGGCAACGTGTAGGTGAGGTTGCCCCAGGGACGGTACATCGTGTTACCCCGGCGGAATCGCGCGAGATGCCGGTCGAAAGCCGGATCGTCGCCGATCTGCTGCTCGAGCCTGCCGACGGCGTAACCGTAGAGTTCGATGTCGAATCGATTCTGTTGTTTGATGAGTTCGATCGTCTCCACCGGGATCGAGGATCTGGGGATCTTGTTGGGAGAGACGTTGGCCAGAACGTAGTGGAGCCTGCGCCATCCGAATACGTGGCCGAACGTCGTCAGCGTCTCGTCGAGCCGCTCTGCGATACCCACGACCGCGTAGTGCTCCTCGATGTTGCGCGTGGCCATATCCAGCATGTCGTGGCTGCACCCCCCGTAGGGCGTTGTTAGATCGCCCGCGATCGCCCGCGTCTGGCTGTTGTCCATCTCCAGGGCTAAGCCGCTCCTCAGGTAGTCGGACAGGTCCATCTTGTTCTCGAGGACCGTCTCATGGAATCTGTGACCCGGGGTGTGGAGAGCGTTCTTGTAGCCCGAGATCACCCTCGAGACGGGATCGCGCAACAGCGTGATATAGGTCGCCTGCCGGGGTACGGATTCGTGAAGTCCGAACATCATGTGCGCCATGATGAAGCGGGGACGCTCCCGGTCTCCTTCCGGCAGCCTCGCGAAGTCCTCGATCGGAACCGTGCTGAGGAATCCGTTCGGAGCCGATGACGGATTCCGGAGGCTCATCACCCTGGATCTGGGGAAGTTATGCGGCACGATCCGGCGCAGCGTCGCTCCGCCTGTCTTGCCGAGGTGCGTGAAGATCACGGTCGGGGACGCTTCGAAACTGCGTCCCATCACGGCAACCAGGACCCGTCCGTCGCTAGCCGATCACGATGCTGACGTCGTCCAGCAGGCCGTTGTAGAAGTCCGTTGAGTTCGTCTGCCATCCGACCGCAACGGGCTGCGTGTTGGTTCTGATGTCCCCGATAACTCCTGCCTTGGACCACGAAGTGCCATCCACAGTGAGCGTGATGCCAGCCGATGTCTTCTGACAGGTGAGGGTGTGCCACGTACCGTCGATGAGGTCGGGTCCCGCCTGGAAGACGAGCCGTCCGAGACTGCCGCTAAACTTGCACTTCGCCTGGGCAGCGATGCCGGGGGTCTTCGACGGGTAGATCTCCACGTTGAAGGCGCTTCCCTTCCGGAGCATGTCGTAGTCGAAGCTCCCGGTCCCCGGCTTGAGCGCGGTGTTGACATGCATGGTGAGAGTGAGGTCGCTCGACCCGGCGCTGAGGGTGGAGGAGTTCGGAACCGTGACCCGCGAGGTGCTTCCGTCGAACGCGTACGCGAAGTCACCCGCGGCACCGGTATAGCCGGTTGCTCCGAGCGTCACGCCGGAGACCGTCCCGTTGTTCCCGATGCCTGAGCTATCCGTCATCGTCGTTCCCGAGAGCTCGTCCATGTTCCACTGCGCCACCGTAATGGTCGTGGCACGAGCCGCGGTTACGGTTGCGCTGAGCAACGGCAGGAGGATCGCTAAGACCAGCAACCTCTGCTTCACGTTTGTAACTGGCGCCATGTTCGATCTCTCCTTCAAGCGGTGGCGACCACCGCGTTCCCGACAACTGGCCAAGGGAGCGATAGCTGATTTCTGCACCGAAACTTCAGGCGTTCCCAGGTCAATAGGCAGGCTATAGGGTCCGGCGAACAGATGTCTATAGGTCTATGGACCGTGGTCAGGCCTTGGTTGTTTGTGGGCGCTGAACTCCGGCTGTGACGATCAGCGGTTGCCGCTTGCCCACAGATGGTGGATCCGGGCGGGCCGGTTCCCCGACCATCATCATCATGGCGTAGATAGCAAATACGCTCGCTCCCCGGCCAACGCTGGACAGCCCAGGGTTGAAGAACGCGGCCGTGAAGAAAACGTTGAACCCGACGAGCAGGGTCCGGAGGAACCTGGCTCGCTCAGGCTGACCTCCGTCGATGAAACCGCGGTATCTTCGGAGGACGTTCTGCTCGGTGGCGATCACCCACCAGGCGGCCAAGCCGAATCCGATGATTCCCCCTAGCGCCAGAAGCATGACGTAGTCATCGTGGAACGGTGCCTTGAACGGAGCCCTTTGACCAGCCTGACGGTAGACGAGGATCGTGATCTCACCGGCGAAGACGCTGCCGTAGACGGGGGACTGCTGGAACTCGGCGATGCCTCCTTGCCAGAGCGCCAGCCGAGTGTTCGTGTTGTCGCGCTTACCTACGCTCCCGAAATAGCTGGAAGCAACGGACGACACTGTGGGCAGATTGAGAAGCGCGATGGCGAAGATCGAAAGGCCGAGTCCCGCGACGACATAGGGGCGGAGGCGAGATGCGCGAGGTCGTGTGATCCAGAAGGTCATGACGGTCACAAGTGTGACGACAACGTTCGTTCCCGACGGGTACGTGAGGAATACGAAGAGGCCGAGAACAACGATCAGCGATAGAACGACCCACCGTTTCACCGAGATCGCCGCGGCGATACCTATGAAGATGAAGAAGACCTCTGAGTTACGGTAGACCTTCGCCGCCACGATCGAGGACGCCAGACCGGAGTTCGCCAGGGCGTTCATGAGCACGTACAGGAGACCGATCAGAGCCAGTCCGCGAAGCAGCTTGCGCAGCTCCTGGTCCGACGGTTCCCGCAATGTCATCAGGTAGGCAAACGCCACGGTCATCGGCAGGAACACGGGGAGGGTCGTCGATGACGTGTGCAGGACGAATGTTCCGTAGATCGCTCCGAAGAGGCCCAGGAGCATGAACATCAGAAGGATCTTGTCGGGCAAGCTCATTCGTCGGATGAGCCCGATCTTCTTCCGGTTCCAGATAGAAACTGTGATGGCGAAGGGGATCAGCAGCAGCACATACCGGGCCTTACCACCGTGGTTGAAGAAGTCTCGGGTGTCGAGCACCACGCAGACCATCATGAACATCAGCATGCGGCCGAGCCGAAAGCTGTCGGTCGGGGGCTGTCGGATGCGCTGCTGGAGAGGAGCTACGGCCATCATCACGCTGGCTCCTGAAGCGCCGGGAGTCCTTGACGAAGGATATCAGAGGCGTGCTCGGAGTTGGCTCGTCCAGAAGCGTTCACAGCTTACGAGCTGCAGTCTCCCGGCGGGCTCGGGCCACCCTGGACGCGGGTATCCAGAGAAGGTCTGATCCCAGATGTCGGATGCTGGTTGGCACTGATCCGAGTTCGCCCAGGAGCGTTTGAAAGTCATACCCCATCACGCCGAGGCGATCTGCGCCGATATACCGCAGATAGTTACGGCACCAGCGCTTACGCACCACCGTCGACACGACGCCTTTCCACTTGTCCAGCGGGTCGGTGCTCAGCGCTCCATATTGGCTGGGGCCACGCTTATCACCCATCCGCGCGTCCAGTCGGACGTCGGAGAACGACGTGATGATCTCCGGGTCATAGGGGATCTCGAGATACTCGAAGACGGGGCGCAGCGCCCCTTGCGGGTCTGAGACCAGATCCTCGAAGCGCAAGGCGACAGAGCCGTTCCTGTGGCGTTCATGGGCCGCCACAAGAGCGGGCACCCCGTCGAACAGGTCGTGTCGCCACCGTTCGAGGTTCCACTTGCCTAGACCCCACGTTTCTACGATCGAGGCCACAACGGCGAGCGGATCTCGCCAAAGGAATATGAACTTCCCATCCGGGAAGAGGCGGAACAAGTCATCGACGACGAAATAGTAGCGAGGCGTCTTGTCGAGGAAGTACCGTCCCTGACCGCCGGAGGCTTTGTGATACAGGCCCAGCACGAACGCCCTTAGTTCCTCCAAGTAGTCATCTTCCCCGCGTGGCAATGCTTGCGCGAACTCCTTGATCGCGCGCGCCGCAGGGACCTGCCCGTACTCCGCAGAGGCGCCGCGCTCGCGAAGCGCGTAGATCTGCGGGAGAAGGATCCACGGTTCGGGGGCGGTGGAGATCTCATCGTGGGCTGCCAGCAACCGCTGAAACAAGGTCGAGCCCGATCGCGGTAGGGAAAGCAGGAAGATCGGTTGCTGAGTCATCCGCTCAACCCCACCGTGGTGCGTGGGCTGCCTGTCATGAGTCGGTAAGATACAGGACGGGCGCGTGGGCGCCCCTACGCATATCCGGCCTAGGAGGGTGGGGACCGTGGGGCAGGGGCGCGATAGCGTCGTGGTTCGAGTGGGTGTTGTTACGCCGACCCTGAACGCGGAAAAGTTCCTCGAGAAGACGCTTGCGTCGATCTACGGCCAACGTAGTGACGAGCTCGAGATCGATCACGTGATCGTGGACGGCGGTTCCACGGACCGGACGCTCGAGATCGCCTCCCAGTACCCATCTCGAACGATCGTTTCCACGGACGACCAAGGCATGTATGACGCGGTGAATCGTGGGATGGGGATGGTAACGGGGGACATCGTGGGCTACATCAACGCCGATGACGAGATCGCGCCCGGCGCGCTGTCCCTTGTTGCGAGGACGCTCCGAGCCCATCCCGAGGTCGGGTGGGTCTGTGGTCGTGTCGAGTACATCGACGCCGAGGGCAATACGCTAGGGACCATGACACCGGTCCGCCTTTCCCTTCCCTCTTACCTCGGTTTGGGTTGGTCGTGCATCCCCCAGCAGACCGTGTGGGCGCGTCGCTCGTTCTACGACCGAGTCGGACCCTTCGACATCGACTACAAGAACTGCGGCGACTACGACTGGTATGCGCGGGCGCTTCGCCTCGAGCACCCCTTCATCTTGAAGGAGACGATCGGTCGTTTCCGCCTCCATCCCGGACAGATATCGCTCGACCCGGAGAGGATGGCCGCGGAGAGCCGGATGGTTCGGGAGCGTCACGGGGAGCCGGGCGACGCCGCGTTCCTGCTCGGGAAGATCCTCAGCTTGCGTCTGAACGCGGCCAACCCGCGCTGGCTCCTCGCCAAGAAGGCCGGGCGCATCAGTTTCAAGCCTCCCAAGGATCAACTCCCTAACAGCGC
>JAYVBZ010000064.1:0-2817 GCA_043750215.1 Actinomycetota bacterium | reverse complement strand
GAGGGCGTGCCCGTTGAGACCGATGCCTTCGAATCTGTGCTGGACGCTGAAGCGGCGTCATCACACCTGCTGTCGGCGGTGGGACATGGGAGCCGGATGGAGCTGACCTACGGCATCCGTCCCAAGCGGGGTTCGACGAACCTTGCGGTGCTGAACGCCCTTCAGCGCGATGCTGCCGTGGAGCACGCCGAACTGTTCGACGCGAAACACCAGGTGGAGTTCTGAGTCCGGTTCAGCAGTAGTGGGGACTGGTGCTCGTGATGGTCCACGAGCATGCGCTGACGTTCGAACCAGTGCGGTTCTGCAGCGTGGCTGTGTCGGCGTCATCGCCCCACACATAGACCGTCTTGCCCCAGTACAGGTCGGTCGAGTTGTTCGTGCCTGAGCCGGTGTGGATCCGGACGCTCTTGCCCGCGCGCAAGGTGAAGTTCGGGAAGACGAACCGGTTCGTGGTCCCGAGGCGCGGGACGTCATGCAGGACGTAGCCGGTCAGGGCGACGTTCTTGGCCCCGCCGTTACGGATCACGATGTACTCGGAGTTGCGGCCGGCGTTCGTATCCGGGTCCGGCCCGTTCTTGACCGGGTCGTAGTAGGCGGCGGTGATCTTGATGGGGCCGCCGGCGGAGGCGGGCATCGCGGGAGCGATGATGGTGAACGTCGCGGCCAGGGTGACCAGAGCCGCGGCAGTGGCGGTATTGACCTTGCGCATGAATGGCTCCTAACGGTAGGGGTCGCTTCCGTGGGGTATCGGCCGTTCGGGGGAGGAACTGAAGGGCAAGGGATGAGATTGGGGTTGGCTTCTTAGCGTGTCGGAGGGGCGGGCTATGGTGGCAACAGCACTTCCCTACAAGGAGGAACCATGGAGCAGATCGGGATCGCGCTCGTTGGCCTAGCGCTCGGCATCGTGGCGGGAGTTGCCGTGATGGTCCGACGTCGACCCGCGCCCGCCAGCCCGCCGGGCGACTCGTTCGCTCTGTTAGAGGCCAGGTTGGAGGCCCAGAGCGCCGAACTGCGCCGCCTGGCGGACTCCGCCGTCGGTCGGGAGCTCGCGGGCGAACAGCTCCGGACCGGGATGGAGGGGGCTCGCCGCGCGCTGGAAGCGATCCAGGTCAGGGACGCCGAACGCCAGAGCGGTGACGCAGAGCAGCGCGAGGTCATCAAGCGCCTCTCGACGGTGCTCGCAGGCGGAGCGGCGAAGGGCCGCGCAGGCGAGAACGTTCTCAGAGAGCACCTGTCCCAGCTCCCGCCCGGCATGCTGACCACCGATTTCCGGGTCGGTGGCAAGGTCGTGGAATTCGGGTTGTTGCTTCCCGATGGGCGCCGTCTGCCTATCGACTCGAAGTGGACCGCCCTGGCCGAACTCGAAGCGCTGGAGCTGGCTGAATCACCCGGCGATATCGAGGCGTGCACGCGCGCCCTTGAGAAGGCGGTCACGCTCCGGGCACGCGAGGTCGCCCAGTATCTGGATCCCGCCGTCACCGCGCCAGTAGCCATCGCCGCGATTCCTGACGCGGTGTACGGGGTGCTTCGGCGCGCCCACGCAGATGCCTACGGGAACGGCGTGGTGGTGGTGCCGTACTCCCACGCGCTTCCGATCGTGCTCTTCCTGTACTCGTTGGTCCAGCGGTTCGGGGACGCCGCTGATGTACAGGCCAGCCTGGCCGAGGTCGCCGGCGTCCTCACCACCATCGAATCGGTCCTGGAGAATAAGCTCGCCCGCGCCGTCGTCATGCTCTCCAACGGGACCGACGAACTCCGGTCCAGCGTCGGCCAGGCGCGCGGGTCCATCGCTCGTGCGGGGACCGTCGCGCTAGCATCAAGCCCGGGATCCGGGGAGGAGCCGGGTGTCTTGAGCGTGGTCAGCTAGGCGTGTTCGGGCAGGGTCAAGGTTCGGCGCGCCGAAGGCCGATACTGGTGTGGATGCGACGCGTGGGGTTCACGGCAGGTGTGGTCCTGGCGCTGCTCGTGCTGGCTCCCCAGGCGGCGTTCGCCGCGTTGCACGGGCACCCTGCCCGCCGGCTCCCGGCGCCTATCGCCTGTGAAGGCTGCTGGCACCCCTCGCTCAACACCAGTTGGCAGTGGCAGCTCAGCGGCTCCGTCGATACGTCGCTCGATGTGCAGATGTACGACATCGACGGGTTCGAGAACGGCACCGGCGTGGTGTCGGGTTTGCATTCATACGGGCGGAAGGTGGTGTGTTACATCAGCGCCGGATCGTGGGAGAAGTGGCGCCCCGACGCGGGCCGGTTCCCCGAGTCCGTGAAAGGTGCGCCCAACGGGTGGCCGGGGGAGAGGTGGTTGGACATCCGGCGGCTTGGCGCCCTCGGGCCGATCATGCGCGAGCGGGTGAAGATGTGCGAGAAGCGGGGCTATGACGCCGTCGAATTCGACAACGTGGATGGGTTTCAGAACCGCACCGGGTTCCCCCTGACCGGCGCGGATCAACTCAGGTACAACACGTTCCTCGCGAACCTCGCCCATAGGAACGGGGTCTCGGCGGTCCTGAAGAACGACGTCGGCCAAACCTCCAAACTGCTGCCCTACTTCGATATCGCTCTGAACGAGCAGTGCTTCCAATACTCAGAGTGCGGCAAGCTCCGGGTCTTCGTGAATGCGGGGAAGCCGGTCTTCGGCGTGGAATACAAGCTGGATACCAGCCAGTTCTGCCCCGATGCTAACGCCATGGATTTCAACTTCCTGAAGAAGAGGCTCAGCTTGGGCACATGGCGTGTCCCGTGCCGATAGGTCGCCTCGAAGGTTGACACTCCTACCCAAACTCTGCATAACTATGCGGTATGGATGCTCCCTCGCTCCGCG
>JAYVBZ010000063.1:0-1603 GCA_043750215.1 Actinomycetota bacterium | reverse complement strand
CCTTCGACCACGTTGTGAAGGCGCGGTTCCTGCTCCGCCGTGACTTCCTTGGCGTGCGAGGCCGCCAGCACCATCCGGTCTCCATAGAGGTAGGAACTGACCGACATCACGATCGCGATACCACCGGCGACGACCAACCCTGCCGGCCCGGAGAACCACAACAGTCCAACCGCGTAGCCGATGGCGCCCAGGAAGAGCACCGACAACACGATCAACACGACGGTCTTGCGCTTGTTCGCGGAGATCTGCTCGTACATATCGGTTAGAACCTCGCCTGGACTGGGCTTCGCGCGGCGTCCTCGATCTGGAAGAACTCCCTGGCGCTGAAGCCAAGCGGGCCTGCCAAGAGGTTCGTCGGGAACTTCTGGATCTTCGTGTTCAGCTTCATCACTTGGTCGTTATAGAACTGCCGTGCATACGCGATCTTGGATTCCGTGCCGGTCAACTCCTCCTGCAGTGCCAGGAAGTTCTGGCTGGCCTTGAGGTCGGGATAGTTCTCGGCCACCGCGAGGAGCCTCCCAAGGCCAGCCGTCACCGCGTGATCGGCAGAAGCCTGCTGGTCCACGCCCTTGGCCCCCATCGCAGTGCTCCGGAGTTTCGCCACGTCTTCGAAGAGTTCGCGTTCGTGGGCCGCGTACCCTTGGACCGTCTGCACGAGGTTGGGGATGAGGTCATAGCGACGCCGGAGCTGCACGTCGATCTCGGACCACCCGTTCTCTGCGCGGTTGCGCACGGACACCAACCCGTTGAACGCGAGCGCGACCCACAGCAGGATGAGGGCCACGACGCCCAACACAACCCAGATGATCATCGTCCTATCGTAGCGGCGACGGGCCCTGGTCGATGGCTCGTTCGTATCGTTCGCGGATGGCGGCAGCCACGACCCCCCATTCGAAGCCCGCCGCTCGATCCCTGGCGGCCCGCGAGAGCCGCGCGGACAATGCGGGGTCATCGAGGATCCGCGCCGTCGCCGCAGCCAGCGCGCCTGGATCTCCTGGGGGGACCAGCAACCCGTCTACGCCGTCGCGGATCACCTCGTCGTAGCCTCGGATCCGGCTCGCCACCACCGGCAACCCGGCTGCCATCGCCTCGACCAACACGATCCCGAAGCTCTCCCCGCCCAGCGCCGGGCCCAGGTACACGTCCGCCGCGGCATGGTAGCCGGGGAGGCGTCCGTTGGAGACGTTTCCCAGCAGCAGGATGCGAGCGCGAAGGTCGCGGGAGAGCGGCTCGACGGCCGAACGTTCCTTGCCGTCACCCGCCACCACCATATGGAGATCGAGCCGATCGAGGGCGAGGCGGCGGAAGGCCTCCACCGCGACGGGGAACCCTTTCCGTTCCTCGAGCCTTCCCACGAACAACAACGTCGGGCCCGGCTCTAGGGTCGCGGGCTCGGCATCGGCGAACCGTTCGACGTCGACACCATTCGCGATGATGTCGAACGTTCCTTCGATGCGTGATCCCGCGAAGCTGCGGGCCGCCTCGGAGACCGCGATCCGAACCGTGATCTTGCGTGCCAGCCGACGAAGGAGCGGTGCAGCGACGTCATAGAGCCGCGAACGATCGGCGGAGGAGTGGAACGTGGCCACGACGGGGGCGCGCG
>JAYVBZ010000062.1:0-1883 GCA_043750215.1 Actinomycetota bacterium | reverse complement strand
GCGGCTGACCATCCCGGCCCGATACAGCGGACGCCCCAGCGCCAACGTGCTGCTTCGCGAGATGATCGTCTTGTCCAGATCGAAGAATGCGGCTTCCATAAGGTGGGGCAAGCCTACCGTCGCCCGGTGCCAGAGCGACTCAACTCGCAACCCGGTATCGCCCGCCATAGCCTAGGTTTGAATGGTCAGTCAGGATCTGGCGGCACCATGACCGAATGGATCATCAGGTCGCTTCCGCTGTGGGTACCCTTTCGCGGATGCCTTGCGTCGCCCGATTCAACCTCGCGCCGGTGAAGTCGGCGCAACTCCACCACCCGGACTCGATCACCCTCACGTCGAGCGGAGCGGCCGGAGACCGACGATTCCTCTTCCTTGATCCTGAAGGCCATCGTTTCTCCGGAGAGGCAAAGGCCGGGATGCTCGCGATCGCCGCGGAGTTCGACGCCGCAGCCGACCGACTCACGCTGGGGTTCCCAGACGGGTCTGCCGCAGCGGGCCCTGCCGCAGCCAGCGGCGCACCACTCACCGTGGCGCTCTACGACCACGACGTGCGGGTCAGGCTGGTGGACGGACCGTTCGCCGAGGCTGCATCCGCGCACATCGGGCGCGGCGTGCGACTCGCCCGCATGGAAGACGACGAGCGAGCCGGCGGACTCCCGCCGGTCTCACTGATCTCGCTCGCCTCGGTGGCAGACTTGGCTGCGCGCGGCTCGGTAACAAGGCTCGACCCCCGCCGGTTCAGGATGCTGATCGAACTGGACGGCTGCGAACCCTACGATGAGGACGGGTGGTCGGGTTGCCGGCTGCGTATCGGAGAAGCGGAGCTCAGGGTCACGGGCCCTACGTATCGATGCACGCTGACCACGTTGCACCCCGATACCGGCGACTTCGACTTCCCGGCTCTTGATCTCTTGGCGACCTATCGGCGAAGCGCGAACGGGTTGGAACTCGGGCGGTACGCGGAGGTTCTGCGTCCCGGCGTGATCTGGGTCGGCGACCCGATCGAGGTGCTCGCTCCGCACGCGACCGGCTAGGCTGCCTCGCGGAGGTGTCAGGGTTCCTGGTGGGCCCCTCGGTCTTCAACACCGATGTGGGGGCGCAAGCTCCCGGGCGGGTTCGATTCCCGTCCACCTCCGCTGCGGTGCAGGATCCCTGGTCTCAAGATAGTCATCCCTACCTAGAGCGCGGTAGCGAAGAACGCCGTGGACCCGGTATGGAAACTGAAGGGCGATCAGCGCATCCTCAGCAGGTCCCTACACCAGGAGGCCGTCGGATGGCACAGTTGGAGATGGAGATCGGAGCCGAGACGGATATGGCGTCTGGGTCAAGGGATACGCAGCTGGCCCGCCAGCAGGCGCAGGCAGGACACGAGACCCACCGCCAGGGCACGGTTGCCTGTTGCATCCTCTGCGAGGACGTCGCCTACGAACCGGGCTGGTACGCCCTCCTCGCGTCCTTCGCCCGCGGTGCGATGGAGCCCAGCATCACCCTTCCGGACGCTCCGATCCTGCGTATCTGAGATCGCGGCTTTCGATCCATCCCGTTACGCATCTCGTCCGCGCACGTCCATGCTCATATGCGACCATGGCTGCGTGACGAAACAGCCCGCTCCCACAACCGACGATCGGCCGTTCGCTGTCGTCGATATCGGGTCCAACTCCGGTCGGATGATCGTATTCCGCCTCTCTCAGGGCGAACACCTGGATGTCATCGAGGACGCCCGAGCACCGCTGCGCCTGGCCCGCGCCCTCAAGGACGGGAACGAACTTGGCTCCGAAGCGATGGAACGCACCCTGGAGGCCTTGCGGGATTTCCGCGCCGTCGCAGACGGCGCGGGCGCCACGCGGATGATCGCGGTAGCTACCTCCGCCGTCCGTGACGCC
>JAYVBZ010000061.1:0-1710 GCA_043750215.1 Actinomycetota bacterium | reverse complement strand
GGTCTAGATAGGCCTGCAGCACCGCCCCCCAGAGCGCACTTGAACCAACTCCCGTCTTCGAGTAGATCCGCCCACGCGTCAAGTTGATCCGAGAGCAACCGTCGGGACATGTCAGGGTCTTGGTCCGTGCGGTGAGGTTTACGACTTGGCTCGTCGGCAGACCGAGTCGGCCTCCGGCGCCGCCGGCCCCGCGGTATTCGTCGAGGATGCCGCCGTTGATCCAGACGTTCACGTTCGCTTTGGTGTTCGAATAGATGGCGCCCTTCTGGAAGTTCTGGCTGCTGCCGTTCGTGAGGGTGCGCGTCTTGCTGGTGGGCAGGCCAGGGGCGCAGTCGGAGGCGTCGTATCGCGAACGGATCCCGCCCAGCACGTTGCGGTTGGAGTTCACCCAGACGCGGTCGTCGTAGAGACCCAGGCGAGAGCGGAGCGTGGCCCCGCTGACCGACGCGCTGGCACCGTTCGTGCCGTACACGGTGATCTTCTCGATCCGTCCCGAGGTGCCTCGGTTACCTGCGCCGAATCGGGAGACGGTCTGAAGCTGCCCGGCGAGGCCCAGCGCGCTGGTGACGGTGGAAGCGGAGAGCGTCTTCGACCAGTTGAGCCAGGGATCGCCCGGCGCCGCAGATTCACCCGGGTCGCAGACACCGGTGAGGTAGGGGTAGCTCGATTGCGGCGTTCCCCACTGCACCTGGATGTCCTCGGTGTGCCCGCCGTCGGACGCGGTGAAGAACGTGTCGGCTACGGCGTGCTGGTATTCCACTACCTCGGATTCCGTCGCGCGGACCGCGCTCACCCAACGAGCACCGTCGGGCCCGCTGGACTTGTTCCAACCGACATACGTCTGGTCGTTCGCGCCGTCAACGACGTTGCAGTCGCACGAGCTCTGGACGGGATAGTGCCGCATCTTGTAGACCGCGTAGCTGCGCGCGGCAACCACCTGCGACTCCAGGGCTTGCTTCGGCCAACTGCTCGGGATCTCTCCGATCCCCAAGAGGTAGTCCTCCAGAGAGATCGGGAGCACCAACTTCATCACCCGGGCGGTAGGACTGCCCGTCATCTCGAATCGGATGTAGCCATGGTCATAGGAGGCGCCCGCCTGCGGGATCGTGACCCGGGCACCGCTCGCCTCATAGGTCGCGAACAGATCGAGCGAGGGACCACCGACGGGGGCGCCGCCGACAAGCTGCCCGTCCTGGTCGGCGATCTTGTACCCACCTTCGGCGGCCCGCACCGTCCAGGTCTTTCCACCGGGGATCGTGCCGATGAGCGTGCCCGTGTCCTGGTCTCCGGTCAAGAGATCCACGGGGCCTCCGACCGCATGCAGCGAGATCATCGTGTTCCCTGCCGTCAGTCCTACACGCACGGTCTTCGGCAGGTTCGTCTCGGTCACGACCTTGGTGCCGGAATAGAAGTGCTCGAGTATCCGGGTGTGGTTCCACCCCTGATGAGCCAACCCGTAGGCGCCCCACTGCGACATCCCGAGCCCATGACCCCATCCCGAACCGAAGAACGTGAAGTCCCCGGATGCACGAGTGGCGGCGCCCTGATCAACTGCGGGCCGCGACGCGAGCGCCGAGCCGTTGCCGAAGTTGGAGCCCGCGGCCGAAGCCAGTTGGGCGAGCGCGACGATCAGGAAGGCCGCGGCGGCGAGAGCGCACAAGCGTCGAATCATAAGAAGGGTGTTCCCCCGGTCGGGCTTCGCACGCTATC
>JAYVBZ010000060.1:0-2364 GCA_043750215.1 Actinomycetota bacterium | reverse complement strand
AACCTCCTCTACGGCAAGCCGGACGCGACCCAGGAGGAACTCGAGGCAGCGGCCAGGGCAGCCCATATCCACGAGCGGATCGCGGAACTCTCGAAGGGCTACGACACCGTGGTGGGGGAGCGCGGCTACAAGCTGAGCGGCGGGGAGAAGCAGCGGCTCGCGATCGCTCGTGTGATCCTGAAGGATCCCCGGATCCTCATCCTCGATGAAGCCACTTCCAGCCTCGACACCACTTCCGAACGGCTGGTTCAAGCGGCGTTGGAGCCGCTCATGCAGGGCCGGACCACTATCGCTATCGCGCACCGACTCTCGACGATCCTGGCGGCGGACGTGATCTTCGTAGTGGATCAAGGCCGAATCACCGAACGGGGGACCCACGACGAACTGCTTGCGCGCGGCGGCACCTACGCCCGGCTCTACGAGCAGCAATTCTCCAAGGAGCAGCTCTAGAGCTGTTTCTCGTACGCCAGGAGCACGGATCCGTCGGGCATGATCTCGTCAGCCCGCCTGCGGTACCCCAGCCCTTCGTACATGGCCTTCGCGGCAGCCATCCGTTCGGTGGTGTTGAGGGTCAAGACGGTTCGGCCGGTTTCGCGGGCTCGAGCTTCGCAGGCAGCCATCAGCGCCTTTGCCGCCCCCTGACCGCGGGCGTCGGGGTGAACGCCGAGCATCCTGATATGCGCCTGATGCGGCGAGAGCGGTCCGTCATCCAGGCTCGTTCGACCGTCCAGCTCGAGTGTCGCGCTTCCGATGATCTGGTCGTCATCCGTGGCTACAAGGATCTCTGTCCGTTCTGCTCTGGCGGCGATGTCCGCGATGGTCTCGAGGTAGGCCGCCCATCTGGTCCCCTCAAGGAACTCGCGGTAGGCAGCAGCGGTGATGTCACCCGCCACCGCGTATTCGTCGGGGCGCGCGGCCCGCACCAAGATGGTCATCGGAACAGCGTAGCGTGCACAGACCTCGGTCGAAAGAACCGTCAATACCATTGACCATCGCTGCACCGAAGGGTCAGGATTGCATGATGATCGAACCTGACTTGGGACGGCTCCTCCTCGAGGCCCATCGCACGCTTGTGGCTGAGCTGGCCGACACGCTGGAAGAACGAGGGGTGATCGATGTGCGCGCCGGCCATGCGGCGGTGTTCCTTCACATCGATCGGCGAAGCGGCACACGCCTGACCGAACTCGCACGGCGCGCGCGGATCTCCAAGCAAGGCATGATGCTCGTTGTCGACGAACTGGAAACTCGCGGGTATGTCCGCCGCGCGTCCGACCCAACGGACGCCCGAGCCAAAGTGGTGAAGCTCACCGCCCGAGGACGGATGGTGGCCACCGAATGCAGGCGTGCGGTGCAGGCGCTGGAAACACGGACCCGCCGAGCGCTGGGCGAACGCCGCTACGACGGGCTCCGAGACGCGCTCGCCGACCTGATCGGGGAGGATCCCGGGTGAGCAGCGTTCCGGGCTGCTGTGGCAGGATGGACGGATGCCGGAAGAGGCGATCGGCAAGACGGGCGTTCCATCCACGACGAGGAACAAGCGCGAACGCCCGAGAGATCCGCTGGGCCGTCCGCAGCCTTGGGATGCTCCCGATGCGCTCGAGATGCCCGATTTCGACGCGCTTACGGTGAAGGAGAACCACGAGTTAGCCCGTAGCTACGCGCATCAAGGCCGGTGGTTCCCCGCGCACGAGGCTTGGGAGACGGCATGGAAGAAGTCCAAGGGCACGGGGGATGAAGAGCTGTTCAAAGGTCTGTCACAGATGGGGGCCGGGTACGTGCACCTGCTGCGCGGGAACCAGCACGGGGCTGTGACGCTCCTAGCCCGGGCGGCCCGGCGTCTATCCTCCTACCCCCCTGGCAGTCACGGCGTGGCTACGACCGACTTGGCCGCCCGTTTGGAGGCCGATATCGCCCGGATAGAAACCGGAGCCTTGGTCCCCGGTGTTGATGCGGCGGTGCAGGTCATCACCGTGTAATCTGGCTGCGTATGAGTCAATCCGCACGGGAGATCACGTGGGAAGGTCGTACGGGCCCGTTCACGCTTCAGGTCGCGCCGGGCGTGTTCAGCCCGACGTACACCAGCCGCACACTTGCTGACGTCCTGGAGATCGGCCCGGAAGACACAGTGATCGATGTTGGTTGCGGCAGCGGAGTCTTGGCGTTCGTAGCAGCTCGACTGGGCGCTAAGAAGGTGTACGGATGCGATCTCTCCGAGGCTGCCGTCCAAGCCGCACGGCGCAATGCCGAGATATTGGGGCTCTCCGATATCTGTGAGTTCCGCTCGGGCGACCTCCTGGATCCGGTGCGCGACATCCGGGCAACGGTTCTCATCGGGGACGTGAGCGGGATCCCTGATGAACTCGC
>JAYVBZ010000059.1:0-4665 GCA_043750215.1 Actinomycetota bacterium | reverse complement strand
GTCTTCGCGGTCTGGGAAGCGGCCGATGAAGGCGGGGAGGAGGCGATGATGCCGTCATCCTTGCGGATCTGCGCCTCCGCGTTCGCGAGATTCGAGGCGATCTGCTGGCGCTGGGTTGCGATCAGCTGCTGGGCTTGGGTCTGACGGTTGTCGAGGTAGGCGATGGCAAAGGCAGCGGCTCCCTCCTGCGCAACCGACGGGCTGGAATCGACGAAGGAGATCTGGAGAGCCTGTGAGGCGGTTACCACGCTGACGGATACGCGCTTGAGGAGCTCCGAGGGTGTCTCGCCGGTGCCCATGGACTTAGCCGCTGCCGTGGCCACGGCAGTGGATCCCACAAGCTGCACCTCCGTGTCGAGGTTGAGTAGCTTCTCGGTTCCCAGCGCGCCGGTGTCGAGGAGATTCACCCCAGTCGGCTTCACCAGAACCGTCGCGTTCGAGGTGTAGACCGGGGTGCGTGTGAACGTGTAGGCGACGGCGGCCAGCACGACCGCGAGGGTCGTCGCGAGGATAAGGCGCCTCTGCCGCGCGAGAGGCTTCAGATATGCGCGGATATCCACGGTTCCGTCGACGATCGGATATTGACCCATACGCTCCCTTTTGGAGTATCTCCCTACCCGTCGCGACCGCCAGGCGGGCCACGGAGAAACGAGAGCTTACCAACGAATCTAGCGACTACTACGCAGGGGATGTGAGAGCAGGGGCTCCCCCGCCGAGCTTCGATCCTGGTGGGCGTTACCGGTCCGAAAGGTGCAGAAGTCCGTCACCCGGACCCCTTAGGAGGGGCCGTTGGTCCCTATACCGTTCGTCGCCAAGGTGTTAGTGGTTAGGGGGTTCCGTTTTAGGGGGATTCCGTCCGCAGGGAACAGGAAGGAGAGGTCTTGCGCGGAGGGCAGAACAAGTATCACCCAGAACCATCGAGCAGGGAGGGATCCATGAAGAAGCTGTTGATCGGGTTCATCGCGATCGCCGCGAGTATGTCGATGATGAGTACGTCGTTCGCGGCGACGGGCACGTTCAAGGACGGGCCCTACACGGCCACCACCAAGGACTCGGGGACGTGCGGGAACGACTGGGCCCAAGACCTCTTCACGAGGAACTTTACGGTGAACCTGCCCGCTGTCGGTGGCGTCTACACCGTGACCGAGAAGTTCGCCAAGGGTCGTTTCTTGACGTTCGCCGGCTCGAGCCCCGGTGCGTGTAATGCCGGCCCGGGTGGCACCGCTACCGTGATGGAAGGCATCGCGGGCACCTTCAAGGGGTCGTTCACCATCACCGTGACGGGCGGCACCTTCGACCCGAACGGGGTTTGTGTGAAGACCGATGGTATGTGCACGACCGCGGGTTGGGTGTCCGGGTTCTTCGGCGGAGCTGCCACCTACGACATCCCGGTGTTCAGCTTCACCTACAAGGCTGTGGGTCAGGGGCTGATCTCCACCCAGTGGACGAACGCCGACACCGGCAACATCGGGGACATCGCTAGCGCCTGAGCGACTCCGCGGAAACGGCTGGAAAGGTCGGCCCTTCGGGGTCGGCCTTTCCATCGGTCGTCCAGGGTGTTCTGCATGCCCGACCTCAGGTCCGATGCCGAAAACGGCGACTGCTAGGCTTGCCCCTCGTATGGCGATTGATCCGAAGCTCGAGCCGCCGTCCGATCCACGTCGTCGGGGGAAGCGTCGAGCGATGCGGAGGCTCGGCGTGCTGGTCGCCGTTGTTCTGCTCCTGCTGGTCGGTGCCCTGCTCACGACGCTGTCGGTCCGTCGCGCCCTACTCTCGGCGCAGGACGATCTGCGTAAGGCCCGCTCGGCTCTTGTCGCAGGGGATGCCGCGGGAGCAGAACGCTCCTTCGCCGACGCTGGCGAGCGTTTCCGTTCCGTTGGCAACGGTCCTGCCGGTCTCTTCCTGAGAACGACCGCGTGGGTGCCGGGTCTGGGCCATAGCGCGAAGACCACGCTGGCGATAGCCGACGCAGGCGCGAGCGCTTCGGATGCGGGCGGGATCCTCGCTGCGGCTGTCGTCCAGACCCCGGGGGGCCTGGCGGCGCTATCCCCGAGCGGCGGCGGCTTCTCCGTCGACGGGTTGATCCCGCTCACGCACGCCGCGACGCAGGCCGATGCACTCCTCACGCAGGCACTCGCTTCGGTCCAGAAGTCGCCCGGTTCATTCCTCGTGCGTCCGGTCGCGAACGCCAGGACACTTCTGCTGGCACAGCTGGGGTCATTGCAGGCGGAGGTGCATAGTGGCTCGTCGATCCTGCAAGGACTTCCGGCCTTCCTTGGGCGGGACAAGCCTCGGAGCTACCTCCTGGCCGCGCAAGACCCGGCAGAGCAGAGAGGTACCGGTGGAGTCATCGGCGCCTACTCGATCCTCGTGATCGACAACGGTCGATTCAGCTTCGCACCGTTCAAACCGATCCAGTCCTTGCCCATCCCACCGTTGGATCAGGTCCCGGCGCCGAGCGCCGAGTTCGCCAAGAACTACGACCAGTTCCGCGGTGGCGAACGGTTCTGGCTGGCGATCAACCTCACTCCGGACTTCCCGACGGTCGCTGAGGCCATCCTCAACGCCTACCAGGTCGCCGAAGGGGTGTCCCTGGACGGTGTCATCTTCACGGACCCGTTCGCGTTGAAGGCCCTCTTACGCGTCGAGGGGGCAACGGAGATCCCGAAACTCGGTACCCGCGTGAGTGCCGCCAACGTCGTCTCGCTCACCACCAATCGGGCGTTCTCGCTCTTCCCCGACCCGCAGGTGCGCAAGCGAGTGCTGGGTGCGGTCGCCACTGCTGTGGTCCAGGGGTTCATCGATGGGCCGAAGGTGTCGGTGCCGGAGCTCAAGATCCTGGGCGCTGCCGTCGGAGAGGGTCACATCCTGGTGTTCAGCACCGACGCAGCCATGGAGCAGGGGCTCCGAGGGATCGGCGGCGGCGGGATCTTGCCGGCTCCGTCGGGGGATTTCCTGTCGGTGATAGAGAACAGCGCAGGAGCGAACAAAGTCGACTACTACCAGGACCGCCAGATCACCTACACCGCGGTCCTTGCCGACGGCGGCTCGGGGACCGGTTCAACGGAGGTCCGGCTCACCAACAACGCTCCGACCACGGGCCAGCCCGCCTACGTGATCGGACCCCATGAAGGCGCCTCAAGGGCCGGCGAGAGTTCGCAGTTGCTGACCGTGTATTGCGGCGCCCTATGCGAGTTGCTGTCGGCAACCAAGGATGGGTCCCCGACCAACCTTGGGTCGGGGACGGAGCTAGGACACACCTTCTTCCAGAGTTTCTTCCGGACGGCGAGCGGAATGACCAGCGATCTGAAGATCGACTCGTTCCGTCCGGACATGTGGAAGGCCCAGGGTTCGGGCGGCAGGTACGACCTCACGTTCCTGGGACAGACGACCGTGCGGCCCACCGCGCTCCGCGTCGAGGTCGTGGTACCCGATGGTGCGCAGATCACTTCGACGAGCCCTTCGATGCAGATCGACGGCACGACGGCCGTGTGGAGCGGCGTCCCGACGCACCGGATGTATCTCACGGTGGAGTTCAGCGGGTAAGGGCCGCGCCGACGCCTACAGGAAGTTGCGTCCGACCGCGCCTTCGGGTGTCTCGATGCCGTACATGTTGAGGATCGTCGGTCCGACGTCGACCAGGTTCATCCCCTCTTTACGGCCGCTGATCTGGCCGGGCGCCCCCTTCATCACGAAGATCCCCGTGGGGTCGTGGTTGGCTCCGTCGGGTCCCGTGTCGTTCTCGTGCGTGAAGATGTCGGGGTTCCCGACCGTCCCGACCGAGCGCCAGTCCAGGTCGCCGAAGTACACGATCAGGTCCGGCGCGACGCCCCTGACTTCCGGATACACGTCTTGTGGCTTGTGCACCTTGGTTCCCATCGGCTTGCCGTCGGCTCCGAGCATCGACTCGAACCGAGCGACCAATCCGTTGCGCACCTCGTCGTAGCGGGACGCCTCGATCACACCTTGTGGCTCGCGACCCTTGATGTTGAGGAAGAGCCGGCCGTAGTAGCCGCCGTCTCCCCACGCCATGGTTCGGCTCCAGTCGACCGGCGCCTTCGCGATGGGGACCACACCGTCGATGTCCTCGAGCAGCGTGAGATAGCCCTCGCGGATCAGCCAATCGTTGATGCAGACCCCGCCTTCCATCCGGCGAGCGCCGTGGTCGGACATGACGATCGTCACCGCATCGTCGGGGATCAACTCGATCAGCGATCCTACCTCCGAGTCCAGGTAGCGGAAGTAATCCTGGAACGCGTGCTCGAACGGGTTACCCGGTACGTACTTCGGATGGCCGGGATCCCAGCATTGCCAGAAGACATGCTGGAGCCTGTCCAGGCCCATCTCGACCATCATGAAGTAGTCCCACGGCTTGTTCTGGATCAGCCGGCGGGCCACCTGGAAGCGGCGCTTCGTCATGGCGAAGACCTGCTCCATGACGTAGTCCAGCCCCTTCTCGCGGAAGTTCGGGATGTCGAAGATGTAGGAGTCGGAGCCGAGTTCGGCTTCGACCTCCGCCTGGAGTTCGGCGGGCGCGGTGAAACTCTTCGCGGACGGAGGGGTGAGGAAGCAGGAGATGCGCCAACCCTGGACGGGCTTCGGCGGATAGCCGGGAGGCACGCCGATCAGGAGGGACTTCCCACCGCGCTCGCCAAGAAGATCCCA
>JAYVBZ010000058.1:0-9341 GCA_043750215.1 Actinomycetota bacterium | reverse complement strand
GAATGCACACCTGCTTCTTCGATGTGTTCCATGACCGCGCCGATGAAGACGTCGCCGGCCTGATCACAGACGGCGTCGACATCGACCTCGATGGCACCTTCGAGGAAACGGTCGATCAGGACCGGGTGATCCGGAGAGGCCTCAGCCGCCGATCGAACGAACCGCTCCAGGTCATCAGCGTCATACACGATCTCCATGGCGCGCCCTCCAAGCACGTAACTCGGTCGAACCACCACGGGGAAACCGATGCGCTCGGCGATGACCCTCCCCTCCTCAAGGGTGCGGGCCTCACCGTGCAAAGGGGCGGGGATGTCCAGCTCAGCCAATATCTCCGCGAACTTGCCGCGGTCCTCAGCGAGATCTATGGCTTCCGGACTGGTCCCCAGGATGGCGAACCCTTCCTCGCGGATGATCTTCGCCAATCGCAGCGGGGTCTGTCCCCCGAACTGCACGATGACTCCCACCGGCTGCTCGGCGTGGCAGACCGCGAGGACGTCCTCCGCCGTGAGCGGTTCGAAGTAGAGGCGGCTCGCGGTGTCGTAGTCGGTCGAAACCGTCTCCGGGTTCGAGTTCACCATCACGGATTCGAAGCCTGCCTCCTCCAGAGCGAACGCCGCGTGCACGCAGGCATAGTCGAATTCGATGCCCTGCCCTATCCGGTTGGGACCTGCGCCCAGGATGATGACCCGTGGCCGGTCCGCCGGCCTCACCTCGGAATCGTCCTCATACGTGGAGTAGTGATACGGGGTAAGGGCCGGGAACTCGCCCGCGCACGTGTCGACGGTCTTGAACACCGGCGTCACGCCCACTGCCTCTCGATGCCGTCGAACCTCGGTCTCGGTAGCCCCCGCCAAGCGGGCGATCCGCCCGTCCGAAAGACCTGCACGCTTGGCGCGCCGAAGATCTTCGGCGCTGAGCATGTGCAAGAGCCGGCCCTCAAGCAGCATGGCCTCTTCGACCACTTCGGCGATCTGATCGATGAACCACGGATCGATCTTCGAAGCCGCCGCCACCTGGTCCACCGTGAACCCAGCCCGGATCGCCGACTCCACGAGGAATAGCCGGCCCTCCGTGCCATCTGCCATCCGCTCAAGGAACGTGCTCGGTTCACCCGCCTCGATCGCAGACCATCCAAGGTCGAACCCGGTCTTCTCGACCCCACGCCACGCCTTGCCAAGGGCTTCCTTGAACGTCCTTCCCACGGCCATCGTTTCCCCGACAGACTTCATCGTTGATGTGAGCCGGGGGTCGGCCTCGGAGAACTTCTCGAATGCGAACCGTGGGATCTTCACGACGGTGTAGTCGATGGATGGCTCGAAGCTGGCGGGAGTCACTCGCGTGACGTCGTTCGTGATCTCGTCCAGGTGGTAGCCCACCGCGAGCAACGCAGCGATCTTCGCGATGGGGAATCCAGTGGCCTTGGACGCCAGCGCGCTGGAGCGGGAAACGCGCGGGTTCATCTCGATGAGGACCTGTCGTCCCGTGAGCGGATCCACGGCGAACTGGACGTTCGAGCCGCCCGTCTCCACACCGATGGCGCGGATGCACGCGATGGCGGCGTCGCGCATCTGCTGATACTCACGGTCGGTCAGGGTTTGTACCGGCGCCACGGTGATCGAATCTCCCGTGTGGACGCCAAGCGGATCCACGTTCTCGATGGAACAGATGATGACCACGTTGTCGGCCGAGTCGCGCATCACTTCCAGTTCGAACTCTTTCCATCCGGCGATGGACTCTTCGACCAGGATCTCGCCCACAGGGCTGATGTCCAGCGAACGCGATGCCAAGGGCGTTAGTTCCTCGGGGGTCAAGGCGAATCCGGACCCACCCCCTCCCAGCGTGAACGAGGGCCGCACGATGAGTGGATAGCCGATCGAGGCTCCGATGGTTAGGGCCTCCTCCAGCGAACGCGCCACCCCGGCGCGCGGAACCTCCAGTCCGGCTGCGAGCATGGTGGCTTTGAAGCCGCTCCGATCCTCCGCCCGGTGGATCGCATCGAGTTTCGCCCCGATGAGCTCGATCCCCAGGCGATCAAGGTCACCCGATTCGGCAAGCGCGACGGCCACGTTGAGGCCGGTCTGGCCACCGATGGTCGGCAACAATGCGTCCGGACGTTCGCGTTCCAGGATGCGGAGCACATGATCGGGTTCGAGCGGCTCGATGTAGGTCCGATCCGCGAACTGCGGGTCGGTCATGATGGTCGCGGGGTTCGAGTTCACCAGCGCGATCTCGAAACCCTCGGCCCGCAGGACCTTGCATGCTTGCGTTCCCGAGTAGTCGAACTCGCAGGCTTGCCCGATCACGATCGGACCCGAACCGATGAGGACGATCTTGCGCAGGTCCGTCCGGCGCGGCATCAGGCGTGCTCCATCAGGTCGCGGAAGTCCTGGAAGAGGTAGCGCGAATCGTGGGGTCCCGGCGCCGCCTCCGGGTGGTACTGCACACTGAACGCCGGCACATCTTGACACCGGAATCCCTCGAGGGTGTGATCGTTCAGGTTCCAGTGGGTGAACGTGACCTTGCCTTGGTCTGTCAGCGCGGCGCCGTCGGTATCCGTGACCCAGCCGTCGGGGTCAACCGCGAACCCGTGGTTGTGGCTGGTGATCTCCACCACACCGGTCCGCATGTTCTTGACGGGTTGATTCACCCCCCGATGGCCGAACTTCATCTTGTAGGTACGCCCTCCCAGCGCGAGTCCAAGCAGCTGGTGGCCCAGGCAGATCCCAAAGATCGGCACCACGCCGAGGAGCTCCCGCGCCGCGGTCACTCCGTAGGTGGTTGCGCTGGGATCGCCGGGGCCGTTGGAAAGGAACACTCCATCGAAGCCGCCGGCAACCACGGAGGCGGCCGGAGTCTCTGCCGGGAAGACCGTGCACTCCATCCCCTGTGCGCCAAGGAGGCGAAGGATGTTGCGCTTCATGCCGAAGTCATACGCCGCGACCTTGAACACGCGCCCGTGCTCGGTAGATGCAGGTCCGAACATCGCAGCAGCCTGCATCGGGGCGTCCACGCTAACCCGCTTCGCCAGGTCCGCACCCGCCATCCCGTTCTCGGCTTGGACCCGCTTCACCAAGGATCCACGGTCCAGATCGAGGGTGCTCACCGCCGCGCGCATCGCGCCTCGTTCGCGCAGGAGGAGCGTGAGCCTGCGGGTGTCGATCCCTTCGATACCTACCACTGAGTCAGCTGCCAGCTGATCCTGCAGCGTGCCGGTCGCGCGCCAGGAGGAGGGCCGCCGACTGGCCTCGCGCACCGCGAACCCCGCAACCTGGATCTTCCAGGATTCGGGGTCTTCGCCGTTCATGCCGTAGTTGCCCTGGTGAGGCGAGGTCATGGCCACGATCTGTCCGGCGTAGGAAGGGTCGGTCAACACTTCTTGATACCCGGCCATGCCCGTGTTGAAGACAGCCTCGCCGAAGGTTTCGCCCTCGGCACCGAACGCCGTCCCCGTGAATATCGAGCCATCCTCGAGCGCAAGGAGCGCGGTGGGTCCCCTCACCGGGTCGGCTTCCCGTCGGCAACCGTGAGTTCGCCGCGCAAGATGGTGTAGCGAACGCGGCCCGTGAGCGGACGGCCCAGGAAGGCGCAGTTGCGGGCCTTCGATACGAAGGGGGGCTCGGGTGTCCACGCTTCGTTGGGATCGAACACGACCAGGTTGGCGGGGCGCCCGACCTCGATCGGCCCACCGTGACCCTCGGCGCCCAGGATCCGGGCGGGGGCCGAGGTCATCGACTCGAGCGCTCGCATCAGCGAGATGTGTCCGGGCGCGACCGCGTACGTCAGTACGGCCGCCAGCGCCGTCTCCAGCCCGATGGTTCCCGGAGGAGAAAGATCGAACTCCGACTCCTTCTCCTCTACGGCGTGGGGCGCGTGATCCGTGGCGATGACATCGATCGTGCCGTCGGCAAGGCCAGCCGCCAACGCAGCGCGATCATCGGCCGAACGCAGAGGAGGGTGCATCTTGAAGTTCGTGTCGTAGGTGAGGAGCTCCTGATCGGTGAAGGAGAGATGGTGTGGGGTGACCTCCGCCGTGACCCGCACACCGTCGGCTTTCGCTCGCCGGACCAGTTCAACGGCCCTGGCCGCGGAGAGGTGGCAGATATGGATCCGTCCCCCCGTCAACCGTGCGACCGCGATATCGCGAGCGACCATGATCTCTTCGGCTTCAGCCGGCCGCCCGGCCAGACCCAGGCTGTAGGAGTTCACCCCTTCGTGCATCTGACCTCGTTCGACCAGGGATGGCTCTTCGCAGTGATCGGCGATCACGACCTCGATCGGGAATGCGCGGGCATACGTGAGGGCGTTGCGGAGGATCCGAGCGGTCGGCACGGCGTGGCCGTCATCGCTGAACATCCGGACTCCGGCAGCAACCATCTCCCCCATCTCGGCGAGTGACTCCCCCTCGAGTCCTTTCGTGACGGCCCCAACCGGGAACACATCGGCCAGCCCCGCCTGGGCCGCCTTCTCGCGGATCTCTGCGACGATCGCCGCGTGGTCGGTCACCGGATCGGTGTTCGCCATCGAGCTCACTGCCGTGTAGCCCCCGGCGGCGGCGGCGCGGGTGCCGGTGGAGATGGTTTCCTTATGTTCCTCTCCCGGCTCCCGCAGGTGCGTATGGAGATCGACGAGTCCGGGGGCCAGGATCAACCCGGACCCCTCCAGGATCTCAGCGCCATCCTGCTTCAGCGCTTGACCCACCCCAGCGATCGCGCCGTCGGTGACCAAGACATCGGTGATCTGATCGCGGCCGGTGGCGGGATCGATCACCCTGGCACCGTGGATCAAGAGTTGGTCAGTCATCTGCCGGCCCTTCGCCGCCGCCGCCGCCGCCGAGCATGAGGTAGAGCAGGGACATGCGAACCGCGATCCCGTTCGTCACCTGTTCCTCGATCATCGAGGCGGGCAGATCCGCGACATCGGAGTCGATCTCCACGCCGCGGTTCATCGGGCCCGGGTGCATGATGAGGGCACCCTCGGGCAGCAACCCCACCCTCCCGGTGGTCAGACCGAAGAGTCGCGAATATTCGCGCACGCTGGGGAAGTATTCGAGCCGCTGCCGCTCTTTCTGCACCCGGAGCACGTAGCAGACGTCCAGCTTAGGCAGGACGCTGTCGATCTCGTAACTCTCCTGCACGCCCCAGGCCGAGACGTCGGGAGGGATCAGCGTGGGGGGGCCGACCAACGTCACCTCTGCACCCATCTTCACCAGGCCGAAGCTCAGGCTGCGCGCTACCCGCGAATGAAGGACATCCCCAAGGATGGCGACGCGCAGACCCTCAAGCCGGCCCAGCTTCTCCCGCATCGTGTAGAGGTCGAGCAGCGCCTGCGTCGGGTGTTCATGGGTGCCGTCTCCCGCATTGAGGACAGAGCCGCTGATCCATTTCGTCAGCTGATGGGGCGAACCGCTGGAGGAGTGCCGGATCACGACGGCGTCGGCGCCCATCGCCTGGAGGGTGAGCGCGGTGTCCTTCAGCGATTCGCCTTTGGAAACGCTTGACCCGCTGGCACTGAAGTTGATGACATCGGCCGACAGACGCTTGGCGGCAAGTTCGAAGCTGATCCTGGTCCGTGTGGAGTTCTCCAAGAAGAAGTTCACGACCGTGCGTCCCCGAAGCGCCGGCACCTTCTTGATCACGCGCGTTCCCACTTCCCGGAATGATTCAGCCGTATCCAAGATCCGGACCACGTCCTCGGCACTGAGGTCGTGCATCGAGAGCAGGTGCTTGTTCATCGGGCCTCCACTACGACGGCATCCTCGCCGTCCATCTCTTCGACCAGTACGCGAACATCGTCCTCGCGTTTGGTCGGCAGGTTCTTTCCAACGAAGTCGGCGCGGATGGGCAGTTCGCGATGGCCGCGATCGACCAGGACGGCGAGCTGGATCTTCCGCGGGCGACCGAAGTCCATGAGCGCATCCATCGCCGCGCGGATCGTTCGTCCTGTGAAGAGGACATCGTCCACCAGGACGACGGTCTTGCCGCTGATGTCGAACGGGATCCGCGTTTCGTGCACCTCAGGCGCCTCGGCGTGAAGGCCGATGTCGTCCCGATAGAACGTGATGTCCAACACACCAACCGGAACCTCGACCCCTTCGATCCGGGCCAGCTGGGCGGCAAGGCGTTCGGCCAGGGAGTCGCCTCGATTGGCGATCCCGACCAGAACGACCGACTCGGCCCCTTTATCGCGCTCCAAGATCTCGTGCGCGATCCGTGTCACGGCGCGCCGAACGTCGTCAGCGTCGAGCAGCTTGACCGTCACGGCGCACCACCGGAGATGACAACGCCCCCTCGGGCATGCGAGGAGGCGCACCGGTTGCGGTTCATCCGCTTGCTCCCTTCCCAGCCTCTCAGGACCGGAATTAAAGGTGGAAGTTATCGCGCCGTGCATAGCAGCCGCACCCGCGGAGGTCGCACGCTGGTCGTACACTTGGACCTCACCTTAGGAAGAAGGCGGTTGGCGCATGGAGTGGGGAGTCGTAGCTGCCGTGGCAGCGGGGATCGCGATCCTCTTCGGGATCAAGCGGATCCCGGAGATGGCGCGGAACATCGGTCGGGCCCAGGGCGAATTCAAGAAGGGTCTGAAGGACGGGGCGACCGAGGATGTGCCTGAGCCTGCGGCTGAGACACCTGCGGCCGACAAGCCTGCTCCTCCCGCGGACGGAGCCGCTCCCACCGGAGCCTAGGCCGGAGCCTAGCTAGAACCTGAGCTTGGGGTTCCCGCCGGGGATGCGCCGTCGGCGCCGGGGACCTCCCGTGCGATCCGGCCCAGCACGCCGTTCACGAATCGCTTCGATTCGTCTGCAGACAGGTCGGCGGCCGCCTCCACCGCTTCGCTGATGGCCACCGACGCCGGGACGTCCGTGCTGTGGAGCAGCTCGAACACCGCGACCCGCAGGATCGTGCGATCCAGGACCGCCATCCGGGCAACCGTCCACCCCTCGGCGTGTTCCTCTAGGAGAAGATCGATCTCCGGTTGGTACTCGCGAACGCCCGCGACCACCTCCTGCGTGAACGACGAGACGGTCTTCCCGGCATCCACCCACGTGCGCAACACCTCGGTCGCCGCAACGTCGGTGATATCGGCCTGGTAGAGGATGTCGAGCGCTTGACGTCGGGCTTCGCGCCGCCCGGTCACGCCTTCACGCGCTCGACATAGTCGCCCGTGCGCGTGTCCACCTTGACCTTCTCGCCCTCTTCAACGAACAAAGGGACGTTGACCACTGCCCCAGTTTCAAGGGTGGCCGGCTTGAACGCTCCGGTGCGCGTATCACCTTTCACGCCGGGATCACACTTCGTGATGGTGAGGACCATCGATGCCGGGAGTTCGAGCGTGATGGGCACCCCATCGTGGAGCGCGACCTGGGCCTCTCCGCCTTCGGTGAGGTAGTTGGCGGCGTCGCCCATCACCGCCGGCGGCACGTGGATCTGGTCATAGGTGGCCAGATCCATGAACACGAAATCCTGGCCATCCCCGTAGAGGAACTGCATCGCCTTGCGCTCGACGATGGCCTGACTGACCTTCACGCCTGCGTTGAAGGTGCGTTCTATGACGGCACCGGTCTTCACGTTGCGGAGCTTCGTGCGGACGAAGGCCCCGCCCTTGCCGGGCTTCACATGCTGGAACTCGATGACCTGGAACAAGACACCGCTCATATCCAAGGTCATGCCGTTCTTCAGATCATTCGTGGACACGCTCAACAGGTTCTCCTACAGCTCGATGAGTTCTCGGGTAGACGTGCCGAGCACGCGGCAGCCGTCCTGGGTTACCTCAACCGAGTCCTCGATGCGAACCCCGCCAAGACCGGGGATGTAGATGCCGGGTTCAACGGTAACCACCGCTCCAACCGGGAGCAGGTCTTCCCCGTCCCGTATCAAGCTTGGTCCCTCGTGGATCTCCAGCCCTACGCCGTGACCCAGCGAATGCGTGAAGTGCTCACCGTACCCGGCGTTCTCGATCACCGCGCGGCTCACGGCGTCCACCGATCCACCGGTGACGCCGGCCTTCACCGCATCGATGCCAGCCTGCTGCGCTTCGCGCACGATGTCGTGGATCTTCTTCAGTTGGGCCGCAGGCGCGCCGAAGGCCACGGTTCGGGTCATGTCCGCGTGGTAGCCGGCCGACAACGCCCCGAAATCGATCTTGATGACGTCGCCCTCCTCCAGCACTCGGTGGGTGGGCTCATGGTGGGGTTCGGCCGCGCTCTCTCCGAACGCCACGATGGAGTCGAAGGAGAGGCCGTCGGCCCCCGCTCGCCGCATCATCTGCTCGAGTTCCCTTGCTACTTGCTGCTCGGTCATCCCCACTGCCAGGTATTCCAGGACCGCCTCGAACGCGCCGTCGGTTGCGTCCTGCGCCTGCTGAAGTGCAGCGAGTTCGGACTCGTCCTTGACCCACCGCAGGCGTTCGACCACGTCCTCCGAGGGGACGAGTTCGATCCCGGGAAGCTTCTGCGTTAGCTTCGCCAGAAGAGCGACGGTCACCTCCTGGGCTTCGAACCCAAGTCGGGTGATGCCCAGCCGGGCGCACTGCTCCGCAAGCGCGGGGCCGAACCCTTCCGGATAGGTGATCCGTTCGATCTCCTGGACCTCGTGCCGCGACTGCTCGGTATATCGGCCATCGGTGAAGAAGACGCATCCGGTCGGGGCCACCAACACCTGCCCGTTGGAACCCGTGAACCCGCAGAGGTATCGGACGTTGGGCGAACGAGTGATCACGATCGCGTCCACATCCAGGTCGGCGCAACGTCGGGCCACACCGGCCCGCCTCAGATGGTGATCCACTGCATCGCCTCCAATGCCAGATGATAGCCACCGGCCCCGACGCCGGTGATGGTCGCGCGGCACACCTCGGACACGACCGAGTGCCGCCTGAACTCCTCCCGAGCGTAGATGTTCGACATGTGTACCTCGATGACGGGGACGCCACATCCCTGCACCGCGTCGCGGAGGGCATAGGAGTAGTGGCTCAGGGCCCCTGGGTTCATGACGACCATACCCACGGAGTCCTGCCGGGCTCCCAGGAGCCAACCAACCAGGTCGCCTTCGTGATCGGATTGCTTCCACGCCACCGTGTGTCCCCCGCCGCGGCCGCGCTCTTCAACCGAAGCCATGATCTCGGACAGCGTCTCGGACCCGTAGAGATCCGGGTCGCGACGCCCCAGCGCCCCCAGGTTCGGGCCGAACAGGAATAGCACCTTCATGACACCCCCATCTCTTCCAAGATCGTCCGGACCTCTGCCTGCGCGACATCATCCACGACGACGGGCTTGCCGACGTCCTCCAGGAGCACGAACCGAACCCCTCCGTGGTACTTCTTGTCCATCTGGAACGACGCGATCACTC
>JAYVBZ010000057.1:0-5140 GCA_043750215.1 Actinomycetota bacterium | reverse complement strand
CCGATGGCATCGATCAAACCCATCTCCTCTGCGAGCGGGATGAAGTCGTTCGGGGGAATCAGGCCACCGGTGGCGTCGGGCCAACGGATCAACGCCTCGACGCCCACCATCTTCGCCGAGTCGAGGTCGATGAGCGGCTGGTAGTGGAGCATCCATGCTTGGTCCTGCACGGCCTTGCGCAACCTCGTGCTCAGAGCGAGCTTGGTCAAGGCGTCTGCCTCGCCGGTCGCGTGGAGGAGGAAGCCGCCGGGGCCGTTCCGCTTCGCGCGGTGCATGGCTGCATCGGCGTTCTTCACCAGGGTGGCGGGAGCGTCGCCGTCCAGCGGAAAGACGGCCACGCCCAACGTCGCGGTGATGTAGAGCTCGGTGCCGTGCGATTCGAACGGTGCCGCCAGCGCCTCTTGGACCCGCGCGGCCACGGCTTCAGACGCCACGCTCGCCCCGTCGGAGCCGCCGGGGATCGCAGGAGCCAGGTCGATATCCGACAAGAGCACCAGGAACTCATCCCCGCCCCGCCGGGCAACCAGGTCGGTGTCCCGGGTAGCCTCGCGGAGCCGCTCTGCGAGCTGCACCAGGAGCGCATCCCCCGACTCATGCCCGAATGAATCGTTGATGAGCTTGAAGTTGTCCAGATCCATGGAGATCACTGCGGCACCACGTTCGGTCCGCCTGGCTCGAGCCAATGCCGGTTCCAACATCTCGTCGAACATCGCTCGGTTCGCAAGACCGGTGAGCTTGTCGTGGAACGCGAGGAACAAGACCTCATCTTCAGCGGCTTTGCGGTCGGTGATGTCCAGCATGACCCCTTGGATATACCGAGGCCGGCCTTCTCCATCACTGATGACAGTCGCGCTGTCGCTGAACCACACCACGCGGCCGTCGCGCGCGATCAAGCGATACTCGAACGTGAATGTGTGTCCCGCGGAAGCGCCCCTCCGGTACGCCTCGAGTGCAGCATCGCGGTCGTCCGGATGCATCACCGTTGCCCACAGGCTCGGATCGGCGCAGTACTCCTCGGGGGTGATGCCAAGGAGGCCTTCGATCTGCGGACTCACGTACGCCGTGGACATCTGTTCTTCGGCGAGGTCGATGTAGACGATCGCCGGTAGGTGATCTATCAGGCCGCGGTAGCGGGATTCCAGATCATGGAGCCGCGTTTCCAGCGCATCTCGATCAAGGTCGGCAGTGATACCCCTGGGCGTGAAGAATCCGTCGGGGACATCGGGTTGGGATCCCTGGTATTCGGGCACTGGCGGGTACCTGCCTCTGTGTAGGTCTTGGGATGTACATCGGCCCCGCAGCCCGGATCCTTGAATGGGTGATAGGACATAGCCCGTCGGGAGGGGTGCTCCCGACGGGCTATCACGTGACGGATGGTGCACGTGCACGGAGTTACCGGATCAGCATCCGGATTCGTCGGGCAGCAAGGGGCGGAACAGGAGCCCGTACTCCTTGCCGTCGCTCTTCCACGGGCTGAGCTGGTTCGCGTGCTCGATCAACGGCGTCAGCGTGCTCAGGTCCGCACCCGTCACGGTTCCGCATCGAAAGGGCAAACCTCCTTGCGTCGGGTCGCCGAAGCCTCCGAGGCCGGTCGCGAGCGGCCACGCGATCGCGGGCTCGCTCAGGTTGGGGTCCGCCTGATAGTCGCTCACGAATACACGAACGGCGGCGGGCACGAACAGCGCCGGGTTGGCGACCGAACCGCCGGGGAGCCAGCTGAGGTCACCGACCTTCGTCACGAAGTCCAGTGCCTTGGTTCGTGCATCGAACTCGGCTTGGTTCATCTGGTCGGGTTTCTTCTGCCCAAGCTCGCTAAGGGCGTAGAAGTTGAAGGTGTGGGTCTGAGCGTCGGCGATGATCGTGATGGTGGTTGTCGCTGCGTCGGCGATCCCGACACTGCCCATATCCGTGAAGTCACGGCTGGGGGTGAGGAGCCCGTCGGTCTCCGCGAGCGACAGGATGGCCTGCACCGCGTCGGGCGTGACCTGCTGGGCGAACAGCGGGTAGATCGCCGGCCCCGGGTAGATCTCCGGAACGGCCCCCGGCGTGATGGCGCGACCGTCGCCCATGAGCGAGAATTGTGGGAGCTGGGTGATGGTGTAGGACGGGGGGACGAATCCACCGCCAATCGAGATCCGAACCACCACCTGGTCGGGGGCGGTGGGGTAGGTCCTGCCACCACCGTCACCGGGTCCCGTGCCGGGACCGCTCGCACTGTTCGCGCATGCGGCGCTGAGAAGTCCCAGTGCCATCACCCCTGCAAGGAACGTTCGCTTCATCGGGTCCTCCTGTTCGTGGGAGGCGCCTTTGCGCCGATATCCGCGGTGTGACGTGACCGGGACTCACCCCGGTTCCCCAAGGGCTGTTCTCAGTTCTTCACGCCGATCTTCGCCTGGATACCCATGAGCAGGAGATCCAGGCCGAACTCGAACTGCTCCTCGGCGTTGGTGCTGCACATGTCCGGGAATACCGCCGCGACGGTCGGGAGTCGCTCGATGTCCGAGAAGAGCGCCCGTAGCGACTCCGGAGTGGTTCGTTCGTCCTCTGGGCCGCCGAAGGTTTGCCTCGTTTCCATCAGGACGAACCCGAAGATGTAGCCGCCGAAGGTGTGGAAGGCATTCGCCGCCTCGTGTGGCGTGAGCCCTGCCCGCAGCAGCGGCTCCACTGCGCATTCGATGCAATCCAGAGCTGCGAGCGTAGTCATGGGCTTGGACCGCTCCGCGAGCAGCTGGATCATCGCGGGGTGGGCCTTGAGGAGACGACGCCATTCGTGGCCGGCCTCGCGCGCCGCCTCCAGCCACCGGTCTTGGTGGACCGGAGGTCGGAAGCCCTTCATGACGAGATCGATGATGCTGTCCATCAGGTCTTCTTTGTCGTGGACGTGGTTGTACAGGGACATCGCCTCGACGCCGAGTTCGCGCGCGACTGCGCGCATCGTGACGGCCTCGAGTCCCTTATCGTCCATGAGCGCCAGGGCCGCTTCTGTCACCCTGTCGCGGGTGAGCTTGGCGCGGACGGGCTCGCCATGCTGGGCTTTCAGTGTCATGGTGGGCTCCTGTTGACACGCTTACGGTGTACGTATATCCTCGCGTACATCGTAAGCATACACTGTACGTCAATGATGCCGGCTTCGCCCGGCGGACAAGGGGGAATCCGGGATGAAACTCAATCCTGAAACGCTCGCCAGGGCCAGTAGTCGTCATCCCGGAAGGACGATCGGGATCTGGTTCCTGATCCTGGTCGCGGCGATGGCCAGCCTCTCAACGCTGTTGGCCCCTGCCCTGACCACGAGCTTCGATTTCACGAACAACCCGGAAGCGAAACAGGCCAAGCTGATGCTCGAACAGCAGAACCTCATCTCGGACGACATCAACGAGACGTTCGTCGTTGCGGGCAGCCAGCCGAACGCCGCGACTGGGCAGGTGTTCGTCGACAGGGTCAACGCGCTGATAGACGGACTCAAGGCACTTGGGCCGACGGTGATCAAGGCGACCCCTTCGCCTTACGTCTATCCCCCGCCGCCCGTTGACGCCACGAGCCCTCAGCCCGTCTCGCCCGCGCCGTCCTTGTCGCAAGACAACAAGGCTGTTCTCTTCACCATCACGTACGCCGGGACGCTCGACGCGGCAACGAAGAACTTCGACAAGATCACGGCGCTCCAAAGGCTCGATTCCGGCGGCGGGATCAACACCTACATGCTCGGCCAAGTTAGCTCGTCCGAGGACTTCAAGACGATCTCTGAGGAGGACATCAAGGTTGGCGAGGGGATCGGGGTTCTCGCCGCGATCATCGTCCTGATACTGGTCTTCGGTGCTGCTGTCGCGGGAGTCACACCGATCGTGATGGGCATCTTCGCCATCATGGTCACCCTAGGCGTGGTCGGGTTGTTGGGCAAGGTGTGGTCATTCAGCTTCTTCACGCCGAACCTCATCTCGATGATGGGGCTGGCCGTGGGTATCGACTATTCGCTGTTCATCGTGTCTCGATATCGAGAGGAGCGTCACCGCGGCCGAGAGAAGATGGACGCGATCGCCGCTTCGGGCGCGACGGCAAGCCGCGCGGTGTTCTTCAGCGGGATGACGGTGGTGGTGGCGCTCGCGGGCATGCTCTTGGTTCCCACCACCATCTTCCGGAGCTTGGCAGGTGGGGCGATCATCGTCGTCCTGGTGTCGGTGGCAGCGTCGATGACGTTGCTCCCTGCCATCCTTGCGCTGCTTGGCGACAGGATCAACGCTGGGCGGATCCTCGGGAAGAACCGCAGCCACGAACACGGGCGCCCCGGGGGTTTCTGGGATCGGGCGACGCGTTTGGTCATGGGTCGCCCGGTGCTCTGGCTGGTGGCCGCGGGAACGTTCATGGTCGTCTTGTCCCTGCCCTATTGGTTCCAGCCCCATGCCCAAGACTCCGGTCGTGGCATCAAGACCGGCCAGTCCGGCATCAGCACGCTGCCGGACTCCGTGCAGTCCAAGAAGGCGTTCGACATCATCCTGAAGCAATTCCCCCATTCAGGATCGCAGGCGAGCGCGAATATCGTGATCGAAGCCGATGGAGTAGGGACCGCGGCTGCGCAACCCGGCGGCGCGGCGCAGCTGGCTCCGCCGTTCGTCGCTGCCGTCCAGTCGCTCAAGTCTTCGATCTCCGGGAACCCGAACCTGGGTGCGCCGCTGCCTCCGAAGGTCAGTGCGGATGGTTCGGTGGCCTTGCTCCAGATCCCGCTGGCGGGTGCGGCGACCGACTCGCAGAGCGAGATCGCGGTGAACACCATCGGCGACCTGCGTTCGACCGAGATCCCGAAGGCGTTCGGAAGCACTGGCGCGACCGTCTTGGTCGGTGGAGATACCGCATTCGTCAAAGACTTCTTCGATATCTCGGCGACCTTCACCCCACCGATCATCCTGCTGGTCTTGGCGCTGTCGTTCATCCTGCTAACGGTGGTGTTCCGTTCGGTGGTGGTGCCGGCTAAAGCCATCGTCATGAACCTGCTGTCGGTGGGAGCCGCGTACGGGCTCATCGTGCTCATCTTCCAGAAGGGTGGCCCCAGCTTCGCTGCCACCATCGCGGGATGGCTGGGCTTCCAACAGGTCGATGCGATCGAGGCGTGGCTACCGCTCTTCTTGTTCTCGATCCTGTTCGGATTGTC
>JAYVBZ010000056.1:0-3021 GCA_043750215.1 Actinomycetota bacterium | reverse complement strand
GTGTCCCCTTCGTAGGACCGCGGCTCGGCCTGCTCGAAGGACATCGTGATCATGACCGGCAGGCCGGTCGCCTTCCCACGTTCGACGAACAGCAGTGCCTCGCCGAGGTAGCTGAACGTCTCTCCCACCCAGAAGTCCGGCGGGCCGGCATCGAGCATGGCGCCGAGCTGCCGGTCGAACAGGGTCCGGACGCGATCGTGCGAAGTGGCGTCATCTGGTTCATACGCCCACGTGAGCGAGAGATCCCCCGCGACGAGCGTGTCGCCCTCCTCGGCCACCTCGCGAGCCACCCTCATCGCGTTCCGGTTGATCTCCTCGACCTTGTCCCGCAGGCCGACCGTCGCGAGCTTCTCGTCACTCGCGTAGAAGGTCATCGTCGTGAGGAACTCGGCGCCTGCTCGTAGGAACTCGCGATGGAGCTGCGCCAGGGCGTCGGGGTGCTCGATCGCCACTTCTGGCGTGAAAGGACCCGCCTGCACGTACCCACGTTTCTCCAGTTCGAGCAGATACCCACCGTCGCCGAGCACCGGACCTTCGGCGAGGCGTTCGAGGATGCCCTTTGCCATAGCGAACACCGTCCTTCGGGAAGAGGTTCGGGCGATGGTATCCCGACGGCTCCAGCCGCGCGAGCGGCCGAGATGACCTCGGGTCGCCTGACACGGTCAAAGCCATCGCTGGTGAGATCGTGGCGCCAAGGCCCGCAAGGCCGACTGCCGCGGTCCAGGACGGCGTCGATCGTTGCTGCCTGCCCGGCCCAGTTCTCTCAACTACACTTCGCACGATGAGACGATGAGCGGTCCGTCGGACAGTGAGCGCGACTACCTCACCAGGAACCGAGGCGCGTGGAACTCATGGGCCGCTGAGTTCGTTTCGCCAGGCGAGAAGGCCTGGGCGAGCCAAGAACCCTACTGGGGGATCTGGAGCGTTCCGGAGTCCGAGCTGCAGGTGCTTCCGGAGGACCTCACCGGCAAAGACTCCATCGAACTCGGGTGCGGGACGGGCTATGTCTCCTCGTGGCTTGCCCGTCGCGGCGCCAGTCCTGTTGGGGTCGACCTGTCGTCGGAGCAACTGGCGTCGGCGCGACGGCTTCAGCTGGAGCACGACCTTTCTTTCCCGCTTCACGAGGCAAACGCAGAGCAGCTTCCCTTCGCAGACGGGAGTTTCGACCTGGCGATCTCTGAGTACGGCGCGAGTATCTGGGCCGACCCGTACCGATGGATCCCTGAAGCAGCCCGTGTTCTTCGCCCCGGTGGACAACTCATCTTCCTCGTGGTCGGAACGCTCGCTGTGCTCACCTCCCCGGATGATGGCTCGGCATCAACGGCCACGTTGCAACAGGACTACTTCGGGATGCATCGCCTCGAGTGGCCGGATTGGCCGTCGGTCGAATTCCACCTGGGGTATGGGGACATGCTCCGCCTGCTCCGATCCGATGGCTTCGCGATCGAGGACCTGATCGAGGTTCACCCTCCGGAGGGCTCAAAGCGGTTCTTAGAAGAAGACGAGGGGATTCTCGCTCGAATGGGCGCGCCGCTGACCCTACGAGGAGCTCTGGAAGACGCGCAAGACAGGCTCTTTGCACTGACCTGTCGTGGGTTTCCTAGACCGTGTACGGAGGTTCGATCCTTCCCGGGGTAGCGTTCGGAATAGTGGAAACCGTCACCCTCCAGCGAGGCATCAGCACTGCACCCCTCAGAGATAGCCCTCCGGCACAGGCCCGATGACTTCCATCGCGTGCTCCGCCGCGATCTGCGACAGTCGCTCGGGACCGGCCTCCCCCATGCGCAACGCAGCGCTTAGATCGTCGAAGTACCCGACCATCGCCGCGGGCAGGTAGAGGTTGAGCTTCCGGCTCGGCGCGTCCCCCACCCGGAACCCATGCAGCGTGTCGGCAGGGATGAAGATGAACGATCCCGCGGGACAACGGGATTCGGTTCCATCGACGAAGATGAGGTATTCACCCTCGAGTACGTAGAAGGCTTCGGTGATCCCTTTGTGGATGTGCATCGGCGGGCCAAAGTTGGGCGGCTCCGCCGCCTCCAGCAGCGTGAACATGCCACTCGACTGGTCACCGCTCGCCTTCACCGACATCGAGAATCCACCCAGGTCGATCCTCCTCCCTTCTCCAGGCCCCAGGACGTATGCTCCGCCCGCGCCATCACTCATCGCGCCTCCTCGCTCTCGGACGTCGGGCCGACGAAACTGCCCCTTCGATCCTTCCCGCGTGCTCGACGACTCTTCCGGTTAGGGATCCGGGCGCTCCGGATCATCCTTGCTGGACCCCAGCAGATCGTCGAGTGAACGCTTGGGCTTCTGGGCCTTCGACAGCAGATCATCGAACGTTGTTGAGGGCTTCGCCTTCGGATGGTCGAGGAAGTTGTCGAGTTTCGGCGCCTGGGGATCCTCCGCGGCCGCCAATAGGTCCTCGAGGCTGCTGCCCGGATCGCCCTTCAAGCGGATCCGCAGCGCGGCCAGGACGGCAGCGTGTCGCTCCGACAATCCGGTAGACACCTTGATCTCGGTCAGCACCTCCTCGGCTCGCGCCAAGAGGCGTTCGTCCTGCGCGCCGTGCTCACCGCCGCCGACCATGTCAGAACACCGGCACTTTCGAGCGACACGGGCCGGACTGCCCTCTCCGTATCGGCTTCACGGATATGAGCATACTGAGGCCGTGGCAGCGAGGGATCTCCGATGACGGCGGGTCTTGCGGCCGTTCCCGACGGGGCGCGGAGCCGTCCCCAGCGCCGCGCGATTCGACTCGAGTACGCGACCATCGCGTGGAACGCCCCTGGTAAGCGACAACGAGCGGCCCGTCTCGGAGACGAGGACCGTGACAAGATGCAGATATGGACCATCCCAACGCGTTGGCCGACGCCCTCGCCGCAGGGGAGCGCGGAGATTGGGCGGCTGTTCGCGGCGCCCTCGACGGATCCGGCAACGACTCTCCGGAGGCGTGCGACGCACTAGCTGCCGCGTGTTGGTGGCTGGACGACCCGAGGAGCGCCATCGCGGCATGGGAGC
>JAYVBZ010000055.1:0-1880 GCA_043750215.1 Actinomycetota bacterium | reverse complement strand
GGACGATGATCGACAGATCGAACGCCTCCAGCGCCGCCTGATCAGAGAAGGGGTCGAACGCCGCCTGGTCGCGATGGGTGCCCGAACCGGCCAAGACGTTCGGATCCGCGACCTCTCGTTCGAGTTCCTTCCCGACCGCAAGCCCGGAGAGCCTGCCGAAGCCGAAGCAGAGGAGTGATAGGCATGGACGTTCAGCGGCTGGTGCGGGAGGAAGAGGACGGTTGGAAGAAGTTGATGGATGTTCTGGCCGATATCCCCGACTATCGCATCGATGAGCCCACGCTGACCCCTGAAGGATGGTCGGTGAAGGACGCCATGTTCCACTTGGCGTACTGGCAGGACGATTGTGCGCGCGTCCTGGCTTCGATCGCCCAGGGGACGTTCGACCCAGTCGCCGAGGACGCGGTCGATATCCAGTCTCTGAACGACGAAGGGTTCCTGCGCTCACGCGACATGGATGCCGGAACCGTGCGCACCGGGTTGTTGGCAGCGCATGAACGAGCAGCCGCTGCCTTCGCGGCGCTCGAGACGATCACCCCGCAGGCGTGGGAATGGTTCGAGGAGAGCGGGCCCCTCCACTACGCCAAGCATGTAGAAGACCTCGAGGCATGGCTTCGGGGTTGAATCGCGTCGGGCGTAGGATGATGGCCGTGGGTGCACGAGTGGGAGTGATGGGGGGAACCTTCGACCCCATCCACTACGGCCATCTGGTCACGGCGGAAGAAGCACTGCATCAATTCCAACTGGATCACGTGGTGTTCGTTCCTACCGGCGATCCTTGGATGAAGGAGCAGGAAGAGGTCTCGCCTGCAGAGGACCGGTACTTGATGACGGTGATCGCGACCGCGAGCGACACGAAGTTCCGCGTCTCTCGGATGGAGATCGATCGCGAAGGTCCCACCTACACGGTAGATACGCTCCGGGACCTCAGAACCGAGTTGGGTCCCGATCCCGATCTGTTCTTCATCACCGGCGCGGATGCCATGCTCGAGATCTTCCAGTGGAAGGATCCGTCGGAGCTGTTCGACCTGGCGCACTTCATCGCCGCCACTCGGCCTGGGTATGACCTGGACGCTTTCAGCGCGAACACGCCCCACGATCAGCCGGACGTCACCGTGATGCAGATCCCTGCCCTTGCGATCTCTTCGACGGATGTCCGTGCGCGGGTAGCGGCCGGCCGGCCGATCCGCTACCTCTTGCCCGAGGGCGTGAAGACCTACATCGAGAAGGCGGGCCTCTACCAGTGACGGCCGGAAGCGCCCCCGGCGTCGCTCCGCCGTCGCGGACCAGCAGGGGCGAGCGCCGCAGGCGCTCGCGCCGCGCGGTAGCCGTGGTGACCGTGCTGGTCGTGCTTGTTGCGGGGGTCTACGCCTTGACGCGAACCGGCCCGGACTCGGCCGGAGATGGCCTGTCGCCCCGTCCCGGCACGTCTTCGTCTCCAGGCAGCGCAACCGCGCCGGCCGCCGATCTCGCCGTGCTCTCGATCACTGGGGGTTCGGGCCCCATGATCCTGGTCGTGGGCGATGCGCGCGGTCCGGTTGCGATCGCGCTGCCGCAGAGGCTGACGCAGGTCGTGCCCGGCATGGGAGAGGTCGATCTGGATGCCCTGGGGCAACTGGACGGAGCAACGGTGCGGATCGGCGTGTCGAACACCTTGGGCGTGTGGGTCCGCCATTTCGGTGTGGCGTCGGTGCAGTCGATCGCGAAGGCGGTAGATGCTGCGGGCGGTCTCCCGGTGGATCTAGGCCGGGCGTTCAAGGCGAACGGCACCACGGTCGGTCCCGGCACGGTCAACCTGACCGGGGCGCAGGTGACCGCATTCCTGAGCGGTCCCCAAGCCGCCGCCTCCGCTCGATGGGGTGCGTTCTCACGAGCGTTGC
>JAYVBZ010000054.1:0-8182 GCA_043750215.1 Actinomycetota bacterium | reverse complement strand
CGGCCGTCGGTGACGAGGGAGGGTTCGCCCCGGCGCTTTCGACCGGTGCCGAGGCCTGCGAACTCCTCCTCCAGGCGATCGAACGAGCGGGGCTTGAGCCCGCCGCAGACATGGCCATCGCGCTCGACCCTGCGATGAGTCAGCTGTACCGCGACGGCGCGTATCAGCTGGAGGGCGCGGCCCGATCGGCCCAGGACATGGTCGCGTTCTGGGCGGGCCTGTTGGACCGATTCCCCATCGTGTCGATCGAGGATCCGCTGGCAGAAGACGATTGGGCCGGGTGGTCCTCCCTGAACCACAACCTCGGCACACGCGTGCAACTGGTCGGCGACGATCTCTTCGCCACCAACGCAGAACGTTTGGAGCGCGGGCTTCGGGAAGGCGTCGCGAACGCCATCCTGATCAAGGTGAACCAGATCGGCACGCTGACCGAAACGCTGGACGTCATCTCGCTGGCCAAGCGCAACAACTACGGGGTGGTCATCAGCCACCGCAGCGGCGAGACGGAGGACACCACCATCTCCGATCTTGCCGTTGCGACCAACGCCGGGCAGATGAAGTCCGGGGCCCCCAGCCGCGGCGAAAGAACAGCGAAGTACAACCAGTTGCTCCGCATCGAGGAGGAGCTGGGGGAGAACGCCGCGTATATGGGCCGCGGACTGATGTCCGGGGCCCCACCGGGAGCCACGGGATGAGCACCCGGGCGGCGGCCCATTCCCCAACCGCTGCCCGGGAGAACCGCCCCGGCGCCCGCGGCGACGCCCCGGTTCGGCGTACCCGGATGAGTGGCCGGGCCGCGATCCTGCTTATCGTGGTATTCGCCATCCTGACGCTGGCCATCTCGCCGTTCCGCGACTACATGGCTCAGCGGACCCAGATCGCGGATCTTCAACGCCAGGCGGCGACGCTGACGCACACCAACCTCGTTCTTCAGGGGCAGGTGAATAAGCTCGGCGATCCGAAAGAGCTGGAGCGTCTCGCGCGAGAGTGCCTCGGGATGGTCATCCCCGGCGAGACGGCGTTCATGACCGTTCCGAAGCACGGCACGTTGACCCCGCCCAAGTGTTGACCGGGATCTCCCGGGGGCGTCATGCTCGCCGCGTGTCTCGTACGAACGGCCTCCAAGTGGCTGTCGGTGGCGGGATCGTGTGGCGCCTCGACAGCCAGCGCGTGACCTGCTTCGGGCCTGGCACCGGACGGAGAGGGCTGGTACGTACGACAGAGAACCCTCCCGAGCCGCCGTTCGCAACGGTGCCCTCGGGTATCTATGCGGACACGTACAAGGGGTTGGCTCGGATTATCGCCCAGCCGGCCTGCCGATAGCCCTGCATTGACGCGCGGGGACGATTCCCGCACACTGGCCGTTCGCCCGGGATAGGCCCGTGGCCAGCAGGGAAGGGGACCCGAAGATCGCTGAGATCGAAGTTGGGGCTGTGATCGATGGCACCGTCGAACGCATCACTCCGTATGGCGCATTCCTCAAACTGGAGGATGGACGCCTCGGACTCGTCCATATCTCCGAGATAGACCGGAACTACGTCAAGGACGTACACGACCATCTCCGAGAAGGGGATGTGGTGCAGGCGAAGTGCCTGGCCATCAAAGAGGACGGGAAGATCGATCTCTCGATCAAGGCCCTTCAGGACCCGCCGCCGCAAGCGCGACGTCGCGGCTCGGACCCACAGTTCGAGCAGATGCTGAAGAAGTTCATGCGGTCCAGCGAAGAGAGGCTCGTGGACTACAAGCGGGCCGTCGAGCACAAGCGGAAGTAGCAGGAGCCGTTACGACGGGTTCTCGAGTTCGTAGGTGTGTCTCGCCGCTTCGGTGCCGGTTCGGACGAAGCCGAGGCGTTCCAGCAGTCGGATCGACGGCTGGTTGCGGGTGTCAGTGATGGCCCGGACGGTGGTCGCGGCCAACGTCTCGAACGCGTAGGCGACCACGGATGCGGCCATCTCGGTGGCGTAGCCGTTCCCCTGATGCTCCGCCGACAGGGTGATGCCGAGTTCCAGCGGACGGGAGTCGTCGGCATCCGTTCGAAGACCGACATCGCCGATCAGCAGCCCCGTGCTGGCGGAGGTGACCGCGAACTGGAACCACTCCCCGGGGGTTCCGGGGGAGGCCTGGGCGATCGTGGTCATGAATGCGTCCGCATCATCCAGCGAGTACGTCGTGTCCCAGCTCTGATAGCGGGCGACGTCCGGATCGGCTCGGTAAGCCTGGAACGCGGGCGCGTCGGTGGGCCGGAACCGCCGCAGGACCAAACGTGGGGTCCGCAGTTCGATGAAGGGGTGGTCGGCCGCCATGGTGCCTCAGTATGAAGCGGTTTGGGAACATCTCCGCGTGAGCGAACGGGGGAACCTGGGCGGGGTGGCGCAGCGCGAGCTGCGGGCGGCCGACCTTCACGCGGTCCGGGAGCAGATCGGTCGTGATCCCACGACCCCGTTCACGGTCGTTGCTCGGTGCAGTGGAGGGCATCCCCTGGTCATCCGCAACGCTCCTCTGGACGTCAACGGCGACCCGTTCCCCACGACGTTCTGGCTGACCTGCCCCGAGGCGGTGAAGGCCATCGCGCGACTGGAGTCGGAAGGTTGGATCGCGAAGCTGAACGACCGCGTTCAGGAGGACGAGGCGTTCGATCAGGCGTTGGAGTCTGCCCACCGGGCGCATGGGGCTGAGCGCGCGGAGGAGCTAGAGGAGGCCCGCGCGTGGGGAGGGGTCGCGGGCACTCGGACCGGTGTGAAGTGTCTCCACGCCCACTACGCCTACCGGATCGCCGGCGGTGAGGATCCCGTCGGCGGATGGGTAGCGGAACGCGTGGAGCCCATCCATCCCGGCCAACGGCCCGGCCGAGTGGCAGCCATCGACCAGGGAACGAACTCCTGCCGCGTCTTGATCGTTGAGCCCGGCGCCCAGCCCGAAGATCCGCCCACCGAACTCGCGCGCGACATGGTCATCACCCGCCTGGGCCAAGGCGTGGATCGAACCGGGGAACTGGACCCCGACGCCCTTGCGCGGACCGGGATCATCTTGGGACGCTACGGCCGTCGCGCCCGCGCCCTCGGCGTCACCACGATGCGAGTCGCAGCGACCAGCGCCGTCCGCGATGCCGCGAACCGAGACCGGTTCGCGGAGATCGTTCGTTCGCAGACCGGAGCGGCGCTGGAGGTCCTTGACGGTGAACGAGAGGCGGAGCTCAGCTTCCGGGGCGCGACGCAGGGACTGGACCCTGCCCTTGGACCATTCGTCGTCATGGACATCGGGGGCGGTTCTACCGAGTTCGTGACGGGCGCTATCGCGGGGGTTGCGGAGCAGGCCTGGAGCACCCAGCTCGGGAGCGTGCGACAGACCGAACGAGTATCGCCGGCCGACCCGCCGACCCCGCAGGATCTGGCGGCGTTCGAACGCGATGCGAACACGGCCTTCGACCAGGTGGAGAGCCACGTTCCGGTGCGCGATCGCCGGACCCTGGTGTCGTGTGCGGGGACGGCCACCACGATGCTCGCCGTTCATCTGGGGTTGGAGCGTTATGACCCGGACCTGATCCATCGGCAGTGGCTGAGGGTCCAGGACGCCGAAGACACGCTCCTTCGATTGGCTCGCATGACCGACGCCGAACGGGCGGCTCTGCCGGTCATGGTCCCCGGTCGCGGCGACGTCATCGTGGCCGGCGCGGTCATCCTGGTCACCGCGATGCGCCGGTTCGGCTTCGATCGAACACTGGTGAGCGAAACGGACATCCTGGACGGCCTAGCCTTCGAGATGCTCGGCTTCCGGTAGGCTGGCGCGCCGTATGACCGGCAGCGGAAAGAGAACCCACCAGCGCCAGTTGGCCAAGAGGGCGCGTACGCGCCAGCAGACCCGTGCCGTGGAGCAGCGTAGTCGGCGGATGAAGGTGGGGATCGTCGCCACGTCGGCTGTGCTCATGGTGCTGGTGGTGGGCGCGGTCTTGCTGTTCAAGCCGACTCCCAAGGTGGATGCGAAGCCGTCGAACACCCCCACCCCGGTGAGCTCTCCTTCCGGCAAGCCCGGCAAGAAGACGGGCACGGTGTCGTTCCAGGGCCAGCCGCCTGCGAAGGTAGCCTGCGGCGCGTCGGTCCCCGCCGCGCTGAACAAACCGAAACCCCAGTTCGGATCGCCGCCGCCGCAAACGATCGATCCAGCCAAGACGTACACGGCCACATTCGATACGTCGTGCGGCAACTTCTCGGTCCAGCTTGACCCTGCCGGCACTCCGCTCGCCGTGAACAACTTCGTGTTCCTTGCGGACCAGGGCTTCTACGACGGGACGTACTTTCCTAGGATCGTCGCGGGTTTCGTGGTCCAGGGTGGTGACCCGCAAGGGACGGGCGGCGGCGGGCCCGGCTATACGTTCACCACGGAGACCAACCCCACCCTGAAGTTCGGTTCGAAGGCCGGAGTGCTCGCCTACGCAAGAGGGGCGGCCCTCAATACGAACGGAAGCCAGTTCTTCGTTACGGTGGCGCCGCAGTCGTTCCTGGACACGAACGGGCCATATACGGCCTTCGGAACCGTCACACAGGGACTCGCGGTGGTGACGAAGATATCGGCGCTCCCTGCCGAAGCCTCGTCGGGCTGCGCTTCGGCCACCGAACAATGCCGCACGCTGCAGGCGGTATACCTCAACTCGGTGAAGATCTCGGTGTCGAACCCGAAGCCGACCCCGACCGCATCGCCGTCGAAGTAACGGGAGCCCGATCACGCACGATGGTGACCCCCGGAGGCCGGTCGGTGAGCCGCCCAGGACAGGTTCATCCGTCGGACTGTAGCCACGCATCGATCGCATCGATCAGAGATCGCTTCCGATCCTCATCCGCAAAGCTCGCGTGCACGCCAGCGCGGGCGATCGCGGCCAACTGCTGGTCCGTATATCCCCACTGGTCCCGCGCGGCCTCGTAGACGCCCGTGAGCCACACATCGCCGAACATCGGAGGGTCATCGGAGTTCAGCGCCACGGTCACCCCGGCGCGCCGCAGAGCGTCGAACGGGTGCGCATCTAGGTTCGCATAGACGCCGGTCGCGACGTTCGAAGTGGGACATTGCTCCAGCGCGATGCCGGTCTCCATCAGGGTTTCCATAAGCCGCAGATCCTCCGATGCACGAACCCCGTGACCGATCCTATCGGGGAGGTAGTGGGCCAGGGTGTCCCACACGTTCTCCGGACCCGCCCATTCGCCGGCGTGAGGAACGCTTCGAAGGCCCGCGTCCTTCGCACGACGGAACAACGGGGCGAACGGCTCGATGCCGGTTCGTTCGCTGCCGGCGCATCCCAGCGCGATCACGCCGTCTCCGGCGTACTTCAGGGCCACCTCGAGCGTGTGCTCGGCGGCATCCATCCCCAGATCACGAACGATGTCGGGCGCGAGCTTCACTGTCACTCCGGTCTGCTGTTCGCCGGTGGCAAGACCGTCCAGCAGGGCTTCGATCGGCGCGAACCACCCGTGCCGCGGGGCGTGGTTGGCGGGGGAGAAGACCGCCTCGGCGTAGCGGACGCCCGTAGCCGCGAGATCGTGGCAGACCTCCACTCCCAGTCTGCGGAAATCCTCGGGGTCCGTCATGAGCGAACACAGGGCCATGTAGTTGGCGATGAAATCGGCGAAATCGTCGAAGCTCCAGCCGTCGGGGGTCAGGCCCGATGGAGTGGCCAGGCCACGCTGGGCCGCCAGTTCGCGGACGGTGGCGACCCGCATCGCTCCCTCCAGGTGGATATGCAGCTCGGCCTTCGGGAGAGCGGTGAGGTCTCGCATGCATGGATGGTAGCGGCGCGGGGAGAGGCGAAGGCGGGCGCCACGGACCTCCGTGGTAGCCTCGCGGCGATGGCCGGTCAGGGCACCGCGTTCGCGCAGTCCGCGCCCCGCGCCTATCGGCGCGGTACTCCAGGACCCGTTGGGCGCGGTCCATCCCAGGGGCAGCGGGCACTGGAGGCCACACCGCAGACCGGGAGATCCCGCTAGTGCCAGGTCGAACCACGCGGCACATGATCGAACCGGGGCACACCCAGATCCTGGGCAAGGGCGACCTCACGCTGGGCGACCTCTGTCTGGTAACCGGGGGCGCGGGCTTCATCGGATCCAACCTGGTGCACGCGCTGGTCCGCCAAGGTATGCGCGTCCGCGTCTTCGACGATCTCTCCACGGGCAGGCTGGTCAACCTGGAGGACCTCATCGGTGACGTCGACTTCGTCGAGGGCGACATCCGAGACCTGGATGCCATCAGCGCAGCTACCCAAGGTGCTTCGGTGGTCTTCCACGAGGCAGCGATCCCCTCGGTCGCCAGCAGCGTGGCCGACCCCTTGAGTTCGAACGAGGTGAACGTCACCGGGACGGTCAACGTCCTGCTGGCTGCGCGAGATGCCAGCGTGCAGCGCGTGGTGTTCGCTTCTAGTTCGGCGGTGTACGGGGATCAGGAAACGCTGCCGGTCCATGAAGGGTTGCTGCCGATCCCGCTCAGCCCCTACGGCGTGACGAAACTGGCCGGGGAGCGCTATATGCGTTCGTTCTTCGAGGTGTACAGCCTGCCCACCGTGAGCCTGCGTTACTTCAACGTGTACGGGCCCAGGCAGGACCCCCGGACCGAATATGCCGCGGTGGTGCCGAAGTTCATCCTTGCGGCACTCGAGGCCGAGCCGATCACCATCTTCGGTGACGGTGAGCAGACCCGGGATTTCGTCTACATCGGCGATGTCATCCAGGCGAACCTGATGGCGGCGGATTCCACACCCGACGCATGGGGAGGGGTGTTCAATACCGCGGCGGGGGACAGGCACAGCGTCAATCACCTGGCGAACGCGGTGCTGGGGTCCGTAGACCACCCCACCGCCGAACCGATCCACCAGCCGGCGCGGACGGGGGACGTGAGAGAGAGCCACGCAGACGTGTCGGCGAGCCTGCGGGTGCTCGGGTATTCGCCCGAGTACCGGTTCGAAGATGGCATCGCGCGAACGGTCGCATGGTTCTCGGAGCAGCGGGACCTTGGCCTGCTCTGAACGACGCTCGCGTAGATGGCCTGTCCCCGGCGACGTGGCTGGCGTAGCATCCCTTCAAGCCCGGGTGTCGGAATCGGTAGACGACGGCGCCTTAAAAGCGCCTGTCCCGAAAGGGACGTGTGGGTTCGAATCCCACCCCGGGCACCGAGACGGCGTGCCCGGACCTCGCCGCCCACGTATCAAGACCACTTTCATAACGACACCCAGCCACTCTTCTGCACGTCGTACGGCCTTATGACGACTTTCACCTTCCGTTCCTCTCCAACAACAGACTGGAAAGCCCTGGCCACCCTCGCGGCCAGATCTTGCAGGGCATCTTTGTTAAGCACGCGTCGTTCCCAAACATCAACATTGATCCTGGTTACCGTTGCGGGAAAGCCGTCAGGCTCATAGATGGGGACCAAGTCAACCTCGTGATCATTGATTCCGAGGGCCGGCACGCTCGCCATCGCGTGTCGGACGGCCTCCTCGATCTCCGAGAGCGGATCCTCTCTTCTTAAGTTGAAGGCTGTGACGAGCGGCACGGCTCACCTCCTGATCCATCGCGTCCTGCGTCCGCGATGTGGATCGTCAGCATGACAGTCAGCCGACGCGATCACTGTCGGCGGTTGCGGGTTTGGCACTTCCGGGGCTTGGGAGCAAGTCAACGTCTGTCGAAGAGCCAGATCTTCAACAGGGCAAGGGCCAGCAGAAAGAAGCCTGTCGCACGAGACGTGGTCGGCCACCGGAGCAGAACTGGTTTGGGAAGGTCGCCGCCCCTGAGGCGGCGTTTGCGCGCGTCCAACTGCGGTCCCCAGATGACGAAGGCGCAGCCGGAGGCGAGCAGGACGATAGCGAGCACGTCCACATTGGCCATCATGGTCCCCGATGTTGGACCTGTCCACAGCGGGGATCTCTTAGGACTTCGCGTTCTTCGAAGGCTTCGACTTGCCAGAACCGTTAAGGGAGACCGCTTGGCGAACGAGCGCCTTGAAGGCGGACTCGTCAATCTCTTCTCCTTCGTGGATGTCGATCGCGCGGCGCATGTTTCCGTCGAGACTCGAGTTGAAGAGACGGGCCGGATCCTTCAGAGACGCGCCCTTGGCGAAGGTAAGCTTCACGACCTTCTTGTAGGACTCGCCAGTGCAGATGATGCCGTCGTGCGACCAGATCGGAGTGCCCATCCACTTCCACTCCTCG
>JAYVBZ010000053.1:0-4705 GCA_043750215.1 Actinomycetota bacterium | reverse complement strand
GCGCGCTGTTCGGCGAGCGCGTCCAGTTGGCCTTGCGGTATCGGTTCCATCGATCCCCCCGACCGTATCATCGGCGCGATGGATGTCCCGAGCACACTCCTCATCACGAATGATTTTCCTCCTCGCGTGGGTGGCATCCAGCGGATGTTGGGTTCCTTGGTGGGTGAACTCCCACCGCACCGTGTCGCGGTTCTGGCTCCGACCTGGGACGGTGCGCCAGGATTCGATGCCGGGCAGCCGTATCGGATCTTCCGGGAACCCCAGCGGTTCATCTGGCCCTCGGCCACTTTCCTGGGCCGCATCTGTGAAGTGATCGAGGAAACGGCAGCCGAGGTGGTGGTGTTCGGCGCCGCGAGCCCCTTGGCAGTGCTGGGTCCGAAGGTGGCGGCGAGAGGAACCCCCTATCTGGTGATCGCGCATGGATTCGAGTACTGGCTCTCGCTCCTCCCTGGCCCGCACACGCTCATGCGCCGGGCCACCGCGCGAGCCTCTCGCGTGACAGCGTGTTCAGAGTTCGTCGGCCGAACGGTGCGAACGGCGGTGCCGCGGGATGTGCCCGTCTCTGTCCTGCAGCCCGGAGCCGACATCACCCGGTTCCGGCCGGACCTTCCCACCGAGGACCTGCGGGCCCTCCACGGGGTTTCCGGCAGGCCGCTGGTGGTGTGTGTGAGCCGCCTGGTCATGCGTAAGGGGCAGGATGTGTTGATCCGAGCGATGACCGACGTGCAACGACGGATCCCGGATGCCGCTCTGTTGATCGTGGGCGGTGGTCCGTATGAGCACGCCCTCAAGGCGATGGCAGCCCAGGCTCCCGTTGATTCGGTCGTCTTCGCCGGCCAGGTACCGGAAGAGGATCTCCCCCGCTACTACGCTATGGGAGATGTGTTCGCGATGCCCTGCCGAACCCGGCTGGCCGGTTTGGAGGTCGAAGGCTGGGGCGCGGTGTTCGTTGAGGCAGCCGCGTGCGGGAAGCCGGTGGTGGTGGGGGACTCCGGAGGTGCGAGAGAGTCGCTCGTCAACGGTGAAACGGGGCTCTTGGTCGATGGCACGGATGTCGCGGCGGTGGCCAGGGCGCTGGAGAGCCTCCTCGCCGAGCCGGCGTTGTCACGGCGGATGGGCGAAGCGGGCCGAGCCCGGGTAGAGCGCGAACTGTCCTGGCCGCGTCTCGCCAGCCGACTTGCGGGTTGGTTGCACGCCGCCGCCGACTGACGCGGAAGGTCGTTCTCCGCGTCACGGCCACGGAGTACCCTGACCGCATGGAGGGTTCTTCGCCGCAGACCCCTGGGTCTACCGATACCGACGGTCGGTGTTCGTCCTGCGGGGCGCTCGTTTCCGCTGATGCCGAGTGGTGCGGTCAATGCTTCACGCCCCTGAAGGTGGCCCCAGCCTCGCGCGAGGAACTCGCCGCCAAGGTGGGAATCAAGGTCACTGAAGAGCGGTCCTTGGACCCACCTCTCCAGAGTGATGGCTCCACCGGGCCGAAGCCCCGACTCAGTTGGCCGTGCCCGGCGTGCGAGCACGAGAACGACATCCAGTTGAACCTGTGCGAGATCTGCGGGACCTCGTTCGCTTCGCTGATGAAGGCCGATGACGAGCCGGTGAGCGTCGACCCGAAGGACGCCATGATCCAGTCGCTCATCTACCCGGGACTCGGTCACCGCTTGGCCGGCAGGGGGGCCGACGGGGTGGCGAGGGGCGCCTTGTTCACCCTTTCCGCCATCCTCCTACTCATGGTGGCGCTGTCGGGGCTCGGCTCCGCGGGCCAATCAGCAATGGTCGCTCTCTATCTAACGACCACGCTGATCGTGTACGTGGGGTCGGCGGCCGAGGCATATCGGATCGCGGGGGGCGGAGCACCGTTCGTATCCGCGCGGACGCTCCTGTGGGTGACGGTTGGCCTGGTCCTGGTCTCCATCGGATTGCTCGCCTTGGCCGCCACCACGTTGGTCAGACGCTAGGATTCCTCTCGTGGAGCATGCTGAGGGTTCGATCGTGATCGAGGCGCCCCTGGAGGATGTCATCGAGGTCATCGAGGGGTATGAGGCGTACCCGGAGTGGGCCGACGTCCAGAAGGTGGAAGTCCGTCAGCGCGGCGAGGGCGGCCGCGCCACGGAGGTGGCGTTCGAAGTCGATGTCCCGGTGATGGGCAAGGCCGCGTACACGCTCTCCTATATCTACGCCGCCGGAGACACCGGGTTGTCTTGGACCACGAAGGAGGCACGCGGCGCGATCCGAGACATCCGCGGTGAATACCTTCTGACCGAGCTCCCGGACGGGGGAACGAAGGTGGTCTACCGCCTCGCGGTCGAACTCGGAGTTCTGGTTCCCGGGTTCCTCCGAGCCGAGGGGGGAAACCGGATCATCGAGAACGCATTGGAACGGCTGAAGCGCCGCGTCGAGATGGGCTGAGCCCCGGGCTCCCGTAAGCTGGCGGCATGCGCGTACTGCTGTTCACGGGGAAGGGGGGTGTCGGGAAGACCACGGTCGCGGCGGCCACGGCTGTGCGGTCCGCCCGAGCCGGAAAGCGCACGCTCGTGATGAGCACCGATCCTGCGCACTCCCTGGGAGACTCCTTCGAGGTCGAGATCGGCTCAGATCCGGTCGAGATCACCAAGAACCTCTGGGCGCAGCAGATCGATGCCCAGGACCGGCTGGAGGGGAACTGGCGAGAGATCCAGGACTACTTCATCCAGCTCATGAACTGGGCCGGCACGGAGACCATCCAGGCGGAGGAGCTTACCGTCATCCCCGGACTCGACGAGATCTTCGCGCTCATCGACGTGAAAACCAACGTGGAGTCCGGCGACTACGACGTCCTGATCGTGGACTGCGCACCTACCGCGGAGACCCTCCGCCTGCTCAGCCTTCCTGAGGTCATGAACTGGTACATCGAACGGATCTTCCCCGTAGAGCGCCGGCTGGTGAAGGCCGTGAGGCCCATCGTCTCCAAGATGACGACGCTGCCCATCGCCGGGGATCAGGTGTTCGATGCGATCGAGCGGTTGCATCGCAACCTGGAGTCGGTGAAACAGATCCTCACCGATGAGGAGGTATCAAGCGTCCGCCTGGTGCTGAACCCGGAGAAGATGGTCATCTCCGAGGCCCGCCGTACGTACACGTATCTGGGCTTGTTCGGGTATCGGGTCGACGCGGTGATCGTGAACCGGGTGCTCCCGCCCGACGTCACCGACCCCTACTTCGGCAAGTGGAAGGATATCCAGACCGAACACCTGGCGACCATCCACGAATCGTTCGAGCCGGTGCCGATCTTGGAAGCACGGTTGTTTGATCGGGAGATGGTCGGCATGTCCTTGCTGGAGGAGATGGGAGTCGAGGTCTACGGGGATGTGGATGCAACCGCGATCCTTCACCATGACGATCCGATCCGGGTCCGGAAGAAGGGGACGGGCTACATCCTGTCCTTGCGACTGCCGTTCGTGAGCCGTGACGATATGGACATCCATCGGCGTGGAGAGGAGTTGTTCGTTCGGGTCGGGTCCTACAAACGCAATCTGGTTCTGCCGCAGACACTCAAGCGGATGACGGTCCGCGGTGCCGCCTTCGAAGGCGACATCCTCGAGATCGTCTTCGGCCGGGAGCCGCGTCCGGGAGAGGCAGAACCCACCTCGCGGGCGAAGAAGACACGGAAGGAGCGGAAACGCGATGGCTGAGTCCCCGAAGAAGAAGACCCCTGGCGGCAAGGTCGCGGCAGTTCCAGAGGTTGGTGGCAGAGGGACAGCGCGACCAGAGCCGAACGAAGCCGCAGCGCACCTGGAGAGCGCCTGTCCCGTCGCGCTGTGCCCGATCTGCGCGGCGGTGACCTTGATGCGGCCGTTCAACCCTGAAGTGATCGAGCACCTCCTGAACGCCGGACGCGAATTCCTCCTGGCGGCGAAAGCCGGTTTGGACACGATCACCGCCGACTCAACGCAGGATGACGACAGATCGTTCGAGAAGATCGACATCGGGTGACCGAAGGCCTAGAGGCTGTCGGCATCGACGTCGGTGGGACCAAGACTGCGGCTGTTCGCGTGTCCGCGACGGGCGCGGTTCTGGCGCGTGAAACGCTCCCGACCCCCGCCGACGACATGCAGGCAACGCTCGAGACCACCGTACGCGCGGCCCGGGCGGTGCTCACGCCCGAGGTTCGCGCCATCGGGATCGGTGCGGCCGGGCTGGTCGAAGCTGGAACGGGCCGCCTGACGTTCGCACCGAACCTGATCTGGCGGAACGTGCCGCTCGTGCAATACATGTGGGAAGCGGTCGGACTTCCAACGGTGGCTGACAACGACAACAACGTCGCCGCGTGGGGCGAATACCGCCTGGGCGCGGGTCGCGGTCGCTCGCACCTGCTCTTCGTCGGTGTGGGAACGGGGATCGGGGGAGGCCTCGTGGTGGACGGAACCCTGTTCCGTGGGGCGCACGGGTTCGCGGCGGAGATCGGGCACATCATCGTGGAGCCCGGCGGCCCTCTCTGCGGCTGCGGGAACCACGGGTGTTGGGAGCAGGTGGCAAGCGGGCATGCTGTCACCCGAGCTGGCCGTGAAGCCGCGCGACAGCACCCCCAGTCGATGATCGCCCGCCGATGTGGCGGCGATCCGGCGCGGGTGACGGGTCCGCTGGTGACCGAGTGCGCTCGTGCCGGCGACCCTGTGGCTCGGGGGATCTTGGCGCAAGTCGGTCGTCGATTGGGGGAAGGCATCGC
>JAYVBZ010000052.1:0-3078 GCA_043750215.1 Actinomycetota bacterium | reverse complement strand
TCGGCCACAGACAGACTCGAGAGTCCGTCTCCGAAGAACTCGACGAACACACCGACGACTCCGTGCGCCCGCAGGATCTGTGTGAGGGTCAGCACGAGGTCGGTCGCCGTGGTCCCGGCTGGGAGGGAACCGATCATACGAACCCCGAGCACGACGGGTTGCGGCAAGAACATCGGCTGGCCCAACATCGCCGCCTCGGCCTCGATGCCACCTACCCCCCAGCCCAGGATCCCGAGTCCGTTGATCATCGTCGTGTGCGAGTCGGTTCCGACCACGGTGTCCGGGCGGGCCACGCCGTCCAGAACAGACACCACCGTCCCCAGATGCTCCAGGTTCACCTGGTGACAGATGCCCGCGCCCGGGGGCACCACGCGAAGACCCCGGAATGCTTCCTGCGCCCAGCGAAGGAACGCGTAGCGTTCGCCGTTGCGTCCGTATTCGCGTTCGATATTGGCTTCATAGGCATCGGCCGAACGGAAGAGGTCGACCTGGACGCTGTGGTCGATGATGAGGTCGGTGGGGATGAGCGGGTTGATCTGCCCGGGGTCGCCACCTGCCCGCGCCGTGGCGCTCCGCATGGCGGCCAGATCGACGACCGCCGGGACGCCGGTGAAGTCCTGCATCAGGACACGCCCGGGCATGAACGCGATGTTCGCAGCCGGTCCCGGCCACGCGGCGAGGGCTGTGATGTCGGTGTCGGCGACGCCGGGAGTCCCCGCGCGGCGCAGGAGGTCCTCAAGGAGGATCTTGACCGTGTGGGGCAGACGGCTCAGGTCCTCGACGACTCCCAGTTCCACCAGGTGCTCCAGGCGGTAGATGTCGACGGCGGCATCGGCGGTCTCCAGGCGGCCTCGTGCTCCGTGGAAGTCGGTGGTCACGTGTGATCCTTCGGCGTGAGTTGGATATCCATCTTCCCACGGCACCGGGAACCGCTCCCGAACCGCTGGTGGGCGCGCCGGGGCTTATCAGTCCCCGTCGGCGGATTCGGATCGGCGGGCGGCTTTGACCGCCTCCTTGTGTGCGAGCCTGGCCTCTCGACGTAGTGACGCCTCCCGCTGACGACGTTTCTCCGTCTCGGACTCGGCGATGAGCGCAGGGACGGGCCGGGGTGCACCGCGTTCATCCACCGCCACGAACACCAGGTAGGCGGAGTTGGCGTGACGGGTGCCACCCGAGATGGGATCCAGCGCATCCACGCGAACACCTACCTCTACCGATGTCCGGCCCGCCGCGGTAACGGAAGCGTTCAAGACCAGCACATCGCCGATGTGAACGGGCTCCAAGAAGGTCATCTCGTCGATGGCAACCGTCACGCAGAGCCCGCTCGCGTGTCGGATGGCCGCGAGGCCGGCCGCGGTGTCGACGAGCCGCATGATGGCGCCTCCGTGGACGTTGCCTGCGATGTTCGCGTCGGTGACCTCCATCATCTGGGTGAGGGTCACGTGCGAGTCGGCCACGCGTTTGGGGGTGAGATCCCAGTCGGTCACAGGCGCATCCTAGCGGGGCCGATCTCCCGGGGGCCGTAGCCGGTGCCGGTAGCATCACCGAGTGCGCGCGGTACGAGTCCTGCCCATCTCGCTTCTCCTCCTGGCCGGAGCCTGCGGGAACTCGGCGCCCCAGCCTCCCTCCTCCCCCATTTCCAGCCACTCGAGGTCGAACACGGGCCAACCATCGACCCTCACCCCCGGCCCCACGGAAGGCCCCAGCGCGAGCGTGGTTCCATCGGGTGTCCCTCGGGGCACACCCGATGGGTATGCGAAGGACGTCTCCGCCGCGAGGATCTCGCCACAGTCGCTGGTCCCGGCGGGAGTGACGGTGACCGACGCGTGGTCCACCTCTACGAGCGCCGGAGAAACCGCCGGGGTGGCCTATGTCGAGCAGGGCGATCCGTTGCAGGCTCCGCGTGGTCTCGTGATCTGGCGGCACTCCCCCGGAGCAACACCGCCGTGGCGGCCGGTGCTAGGTCTTGCGACCTCGCCGGGTGTTCTTCAACTGGAGACCCTGCTCGGTGAAGCCACGGGCGACGGCTCCGACGACGCGCTCGTGTTCGAGGGCACAGGGGGAAGCGGCGCCTGTGGCACGACGCTCGTGCTGGATCTCGCCGCGAACCGCCAAGTCTTCAAGAAGACTGCCTGCGACACGGTCGTGGAGTTCTCCCCTGACCCGGTAGGCCTCAACATCAGGCAGGCGGTGTACGGACCATCCGACTCGCACTGCTGCCCGAGTGCCTTCCGGGCCATCGTGCTGACCTACGACGGCGAGCATTGGGTGGTCGCGTCCAGGACGACGACGCCTACCTAGATCAACACGGCGGAACTGCGTCGGCGACTCACCTTCGAGATCTGCACGGCCACGGGGAACTGATCCTTCACCTGGTCGGCGTGCGTCACCACGAAGAGCTGATGGAACCGCGCGGACAGCCTCCCCATCGCTTGGACCATGAGGTCCTTCCGCTCTTGATCCAGCGAACCTAGGACCTCATCCAGGACCAGCATCCCGACATCGGCACCCGAGACGCGAGACAGATGCATCGAGATCGCCACCCGAAGGGCGAGGTTCGCGAGGTCGGTCTCTGAACCGCTGAAGCGATCGATGTCGAAGTAGGTGTTGCCGTCGGCGATGTGGATGCTCAGCGTGTCATCGTCGATCTTCAGATCGTCGTACTCATGGTTCGTGAGCTCGCGGAAGAGCGACTCGGCTTCTCGGGAGAGCTCGGGACCGACGCGGCCCACAAGATGGTCGCGGAATCCGTCTAGGAGCGTCGCGACGCGGTCGCCGTAACGAGCCTCTGAGCGGAGTTCATCGACGCGGGCGGCGGTCTTCATCGTCTCCTCCAAGGCACCCTTGAGTTTGGCGAGATCAGTATCCGCTCGAGCGCGCGCGTCGGAGGCGACGCGTTCCGCGTCGCGCGCGAGCGCGAGCGTCGCCTCGGCGTCGGTTCGCGCTTGCCGAAGGAGAGCGTGCCCATCGGGGTCGTAGGTGAGCGACTTCAACGCGGCGGAGGTCTCTGCGTGCTCAGCCGCGATCTCCGCAGTGCGTGCATCGGCGGTCGCGAGATCCGCGACCAGTTGGTCCCGG
>JAYVBZ010000051.1:0-2925 GCA_043750215.1 Actinomycetota bacterium | reverse complement strand
GTCACCATCGGGGTGCTGGGGTCAGGGGTCGACGTGCTCTATCCGCGATCAAGCGCTGGACTGCTTCTGCAGATAACCGAACACGGGACGCTGCTCTCGGAGTATCCGCCTGGCCAATTGGCGCAACCGCATCACTTCCCCGCGCGCAACCGGCTGGTGGTCGCGCTCGCGCGGGCGCTCGTGGTGGTTGAAGGCGCCGGGCGAAGCGGTTCGCGGATCTCCGTCGATCATGCGCTGGATATGGGTCGCGACGTGTTCGCGGTGCCGGGTCCTGTCACCAGTCCGTTGTCGGAAACACCTCACGAGATCATCCGCGAAGGTGCAACCCTGATCCGGGGAGCCGATGATCTTCTGGCGGACCTGGGGTACGGGCGGGCACGTGCCGACGTCGCTCCCGCCCCCGCCGGGCTGACCGACGCTGAGCTTCGAGTCTGGCGAGCCCTCGCGACCGCCTCCCTTCCCGACGGTGTCGCCCGCGCGGTTAGCCTCGCCATCCCTGACGCCGTTACCATCCTGATCCGCCTCGAGCTTCGGGGGCTGGTCCGGGGGGTTGGCGGCCGCTACGTACGGACGTTCGCCGGTGCGTCGGAAGGGACCGGCGCTTGAACGGGCAGCCGCAGGCTGCTAGACAGGGGAGCGTCGCCCGTTCGTTGGGCGCCAAGGAAGGACCCCGTGGACGAACTTCCCCCACCACAAGCGCAGCTCATCGAGCGATTCGCCGACCATATCCGGTTGGAGCGTCGGCTCTCGCCTAATACGGTCGCCGCCTACCGCCGTGATCTGACGCAGGTCGCGGTATTCCTGCACCGCGGTGGTGGCACGCTCGAAGCTGCGACGCACCCGCTGCTGCGACGCTTCCTCGCTCAGCAACACACCATGGGCTACGCGCGCGCCTCAGTGGCCCGGCGGGTGGGCGCGATCCACACGTTCTATCGGTGGGCCACGCACAACAACATCGTTGCGCACGATCCAGCCGAACTGTTGGGTCGGCCGAAGGTGGTCAATCGATTGCCAACCGTCCTTCGCCAACGTGAGGCGGCGGCGTTGGCCGAGGCTCCGCCCGACCCGCTGTCGCCGGGTGAGGGCTCCCCGTTGGCCGCCGCGGTCGCCCTTCGTGACCGCGCCGTGTTGGAGCTCCTCTATGGATCGGGTCTTCGGGTCGGCGAGGTTGCCGGTCTCACGCTTGACCGCGTCGACCTGGACCGAGGGCGCGTGCTCGTGCTGGGTAAGGGTCAGAAGGAGCGGGAACTACCGATGTCCGACTACTCGATACAGGCCATGGCCCTATACCTCGCTCGGGGACGCGAGACGATGGCGGGGGAGGACGAAGGTCGACTCTTCTTCAATCGGCGGAAGAATCCCTTCTCCGAGCGTGATATCCGTGCGATGGTGGGACACTACGGAGAGCGTTTGCTGCCGGGGCGGCGGGTCACACCGCACACCCTGCGGCATTCGTTCGCGACGCATCTCTTGGAAGGAGGAGCCGATATCAGAGCCGTGCAGGAACTGTTGGGCCACGCGAGTGTTGCGACCACGCAGCGGTATACGCACGTGTCGCGGAACCGGCTCTTCGAGGCCTACGGGCAAGCGCACCCAAGGGCATAGCCGTGGCGACCGCTAGGAAACCCGCGGCGACCAAGCCGAAAGCATCCCCCAAGGCATCCCCGAAGGCGGCGGCGAAACCAGCGCCAAAGACAACGGCGAAGCAGGCCGCGAGCGTCGTTGTGAGGGTCCCTCTTCCGGTAGACGACGAACTCGCGCAACTGTGGACGGACTGGAAAGGGACGGCCTCCCCTGACGCCCGGGAGAAGCTGATCCTTCACTACGCGCCGCTGGTCAAGTACGTGGCCTCGCGCGTGGCCACCGGCCTTCCGGCCAGCGTCGAGCAAGCCGACCTGGTGAGTTACGGGATCTTCGGACTCATCGATGCGCTCGGGAAGTTCGAACCCGGCCGTGGAAACAAGTTCGAGACCTATGCCATCCCGCGGATCAAGGGCGCGATCATCGACGAACTCCGCGCCATGGACTGGGTTCCTCGGTCGGTGCGTTTCAAGGCACGCGAGATCGACAAAGCCCACACCGACCTCGAATCTATGCTGAAGCGCGCTCCGTCAGAAGGGGAGATGGCCGAGCGGCTCGGCATCACCAAGCGTGAGCTGCACGATGTTGTCAGTCAGATCTCGTTCGTCTCTGTGTTGGCGCTGGACGAGATGGTGAGCGTGGGCAGCGACAGGGGCGAGCAGGTATCTCTGCTGGACACTCTCGCGGATAGGGGTCTGGGCCCGACGTCTAACGTGGACGCACAGGAAACGCGCGGACTGCTTGCTGCCGCGATCAACTCGCTGTCCGAGCGAGAGAAGATCGTGGTCACCCTCTACTACTTCGAGGGGCTCACCCTGGCCGAGATCGGTGAGATCCTGGGCGTCACGGAGTCTCGCGTGTGCCAGATCCACACCAAGGCGGTCGGGGGCCTTCGCGGCGAACTCACTGAAGTCGAGTAGATCTGCCCGCTCGGAGCTCGGAGCTCGGAGCTTGGAGCTTGGAGATCTTGCAATCGGTGTGATGCACGTCACTGAACCGATCACCTTCGACCGGTAGCGTCAACGCATGGTATCTCCTCGACATCGGATCGCCGTGGGGCTCGGGGTCGTTCTCAGTCTCTGCGTCACGCCGGCAGCGGTTGCGGTCGGTCACTGGCAATGGCCGATCGAGGGTCCGATCCTTCGCGGCTACGATCCACCGGCTTCGCCGTACGGGTCCGGACACAGGGGGATCGACATCGGCGCGCCGGCTGGAACGGCTGTCCACGCGCCAGAGTCCGGAAAGGTGACTTTCGCCGGGAAGGTCGGCGGGCAACTCTTCGTCACGATCAACCACGGCGGCGGTGTGGCCTCGACGTATTCGTGGCTCACGTCGATCTCGGTG
>JAYVBZ010000050.1:0-1853 GCA_043750215.1 Actinomycetota bacterium | reverse complement strand
CTTCGTCAGCCTGTCGATGATCCACACGAGTGCGGCGGCGGCGAAGAGCGAGACGGCCGCGCGGCGGCGGACCGAGTCCATCACTAGCGGCGTGACTGCGCCTTGGCGTCGGCGATGCACATGTCCACGTACGGAAGGGCTTTCACCCGCGCCTTCTCGATGGGCTTACCGCAGAACTCGCACATCCCGTACGTGCCATCGTCCATCCTGGCAAGCGCCCGCTCGATCTTCTGGAGGAGATCCCGAACATTGTTCTCGATCGAGAGCTCTTTCTCGCGCTCGAACGTCGTGGTCCCGGCATCGGCCGATTCGTCGTCAACACCGGAATCCCCGCTCATATCCGTCTGGCTCGACGAGAAAGTATCCACTTCGATCGTCGTGAGCTGATTACGCAGCTCCTCCCGCTCTTCCAGCAAGGTCGAGCGAAGCGCCGCGATCTCCGGTTTCGTCAGTTTCGTCGTTCCGGCCATGGTCGGCGAGGGTAGCAGACGGTTGCTCGGACACTGAGTCGTCGCAGGTCAGAAGGGGTGGAGTCGATTCTTGACCGCTTCGGGGGAGACCCCTTCAACTGAGAACACTTTCGTCCGTGAGCGGGCCCCCCTTACGAGCGTCACCGCGCCCGCAGGCACCCGTAAGGCGCGTGCGAGTGCCCTGCGAGCCTCCTCGGTAGCCTTCCCGTCCTCGGGCGCCGCCTTGACCGATACACGCACCGCGTCGCCGGCCCCGAGCTGGACTGACGTTCGCCCAGAGCGGGGCTGTACGCGAACGGTGATCGTCGTCTTCAAGTCCGTGTAGCATGCCTGTTCACAGGCGATGACGGGAACACGGTCGCGAGGATCGTGGAGCATGAGCGAACCGGGGATGGTGTGAGCCCGGTGCTCAGCACCTCGCGAACATCCTCCCCGAGCCCCTGCCTGAACCGGTGGCGGACGGACCGCAACCGCAGTAGACGTGGGCGTGTCCGCGACGTGATAGCGGAGGGTCCTAGGGCCCATGAGCGGCCGATCCCATCGGCAAGTGGGGTGGTACCGCGGGGCATCGCGCCTCGTCCCTGCATCAGGGGCGGGGCGTTTGGCTTGTCTGAGGAGGAACGAGATGGCGCGGTTCGAACCGGTGGATCCGAAGATCAGCTTCGCGGAGATGGACGCTCGGATCCTGGGTTTCTGGAACGCGGAGCGCATCTTCGAGGCCTCCTTGGCCCAACGCGAAGGTTCCCCTGAGTGGGTCTTCTACGACGGCCCCCCGACGGCCAACGCGAAGCCGCACATCGGTCACGCCGTCACCCGGACGTTCAAGGACATCTACCCCCGGTTCAAGACCATGACCGGCCACTACGTACACCGGAAAGCTGGATGGGATTGCCATGGACTCCCGGTGGAGATCGAGGTCGAGAAGGAGATCGGGACGAAGGGAAAGCGGGACATCGAAGCCTTCGGGGTCGCGGCGTTCAACGAACGTTGCAGGGAATCGGTGCGGCGCTACGTCCGGGATTGGGAGGCGCTGACGGAGCGCATCGGCTTCTGGTTGGACATGTCCGACCCGTACTGGACCATGGACACGGAGTACATGGAATCGGTGTGGTGGTCGCTGAAATCGCTCCACGGCCGAGGCCTGCTGCAAGAAGCAGACAAGGTCACGGCCTACTGTCCACGGTGTGGAACCGCCCTGTCAGATGCCGAGGTCGCGCAAGGGTATGAGACCGTCGAAGACCCCAGCGTCTTCGTTCGATTCCCCCTCACGTCGGTTCCAGGCGATCCAGACCTGGTCGGTGCGGGGTTGCTGGTCTGGACCACGACCCCGTGGACCCTCCCCTCGAACACCGGCGTCGCCCTCGATCGAGCCGCCGAGTACGA
>JAYVBZ010000049.1:0-6421 GCA_043750215.1 Actinomycetota bacterium | reverse complement strand
GCTACCAACGCAGCGGCTCACGCAGGACGACGACCACGGCTGGGCTTACCACGTATCGAGGCTAGCAGCCGAACTCGACCTCCAGCGGCTCCCCCGCTTTCTAGGGCGGGCGCGCACGTCACCCGGCGTGCCGCCCCTCCCGTGCCCACCGCTACACTCCTCATATGGATGACGCGGTCATCATCGAGGGCGCCCGGACGCCTGTCGGCAAGTTCCTCGGGTCCTACGCAGATCTCCCGGCCGTCGAGCTCGGAACGCTGGCCGCGATCGAGGCGTTGCGCCGATCCAACATCGAATCCGACCAGGTCGACCAAACCATCATCGGTCACGCACGCCAGGCGGGGAACGGCCCGAACACCGGCCGGCAAGTGAGCATGGGGGCCGGGATCCCGGACCAGGTCAGCGGCTACAACGTGAACATCGCGTGCGGATCCGGGATGAAGGCCGTACAGCTGGCGGTGCAGCAGATCAGGCTGGGCGACGCCGAGGTCGTCCTTGCCGGTGGCATGGAGAACATGACCCAGGTACCGTTCCTCCTTCCGTCCATGCGAACCGGACATCGCTTGGGCCACACTGAAGTCCTGGATGGCATGTACACGGACGGCCTCCTAGACCCTCTCTGCGGTCTCATCATGGGTCAGACGGCCGAGAACCTGGTCGAGAAGTACGACATCAGCCGCCAGGAGCAGGACGAATTCGCGCTCCGCTCGCAGGAGCTTGCCGTGGGGTCGGTGCAGCAACGAGCGGCCGAACTGTTCCCCGTCGAGGCTCCCGGGCGCAAGGGGCCGGTCACGGTCATCGAGGATGAACACATCCGCCCCGACACCACTATGTCGTCGCTATCCGCACTGAAACCGGTGTTCCGGGAGGGAGGGACCGTCACAGCGGGGAACTCCGCTGGACTCACGGACGGCGCGGCGGCGATGGTCTTGATGTCGAGCGCGCGTGCCAGATCCGAAGGGCGCGAAGCCCTGGCTAGGGTCGTCGGCATCAGCTGGGCCGGCGTCCCCCCGGAGATCATGGGGATCGGCCCGGTCCCGGCTACCCACAAGGTGCTCGAGAAGACCGGCCTTGCCCTCTCAGACATCGACCTCATCGAGATCAACGAGGCGTTCGCCGCGCAGGTGATCGCATGCGAACGAGAACTTGCGTTCGACCGGGCCAAGCTTAACGTGCGAGGTGGAGGCATCAGCATCGGCCACCCGATCGGGATGAGCGGTGCGAAGATCATCCTTTCGCTGGCGTATGAGATGCGCGACCGAGGGGTGTCGCTGGGGCTGGCTACGCTGTGCGTCAGCGGTGGGCAGGGACTCGCCGTCGTTCTGGAGCGGGCCTAGTCGGGCCACGCTATCGCCACGGGCAGGGCCGTCTGGCCCCAGTCGGACAGGCCGTGCCCGTGGCGTCTTCCTCGGTCTCGGACGCGACCACGCGAGCCCGCGTGTGGCGGGTTCGTTCGGATCTGTTCCCGTCAGCTCATCGCCCAGACCACGAGGGCCACGATGATCACGAGCGCCGAAACGAGCATGATCCAGTCGGCCTTCTTGATCTTGCCCGGCTGTTGGTAGTTGAACCCCACGTCAGTCCTCGTCGATCCGGTAGTACTCACGGAACTTTCCCGGCGAGAGCCAATACAGATGCTGTCGAACCGTGGAGGCATAGGTCCTCGCTTCCGCGCCATCTCGGCACGCCCGCTCGGCTGCGATCCCGCCGTGAGGATCGGTGATTCGCACCCGCCACCCCAACGGCGTGTCCCGAAGCTCTACTGCATACGCGTTCGCTCCGACCTTCACTTGGCGCCCTTCCTACCCCTGTACCACGAGCTTCTGTTCGAGTTGCGCCAGCTGTGCACGGATCGGTCCGATGATCGACTCCGCTTGCAGCGTGAGGTCGGGCCGAAGAGCCGCGACCTTCTCGAGTGACTCCACCAGAAGACCAGCATGCTCTTGGGCATCGCGGAGCGAATCCACGAGAACGACCGCATAGTCGTTCTCGAACGGCTCGCCGTCCCACGGGCAAGCGCCGCCGGACTCGATGACTTGGTCGATCATGAAGTCCCGACCATCACGCCTACAGGTTCCCTTGATCTTCACGCGCTCTCCTTCTGAGGGATGAGTTCCAACGATCGCTCGGCTATCGCGAACGGATCTACCGGTTTCACGAACCACGCGTTTGCTCCCGACCATTTCGCCAACCACGCGTCATGTTTGCGCTCCAGGAGGATGAAGATGATCCCCGCGTAGGGCTCCGCCGAATCTCGCAAGGTCCTGGCGAGGGAGAAGGCTCCCTCACGAGACGCGGTCTGGTCGGCGACCACCATGTCCGGCCGGTCCCGGAGGGCAGCGATAGCACCCAGCTCCCCGTCCTTCGCCCAGCGGAATCTGATCCCTGCCCCTGCCCGGCGTTCGATCGAACGGATGGCGAGAGCCATGAGCTCCCGTGACTCCGGGTCAGGCGAGACGAGCAAGACATCCACCGGACGATGCTACTACGCGCACACTGCGGTCTTTGCCCCGGCGAAGCCTCTGCACTAGGCTCGCGGTCGGCTCAACATCAAGCTCATCGTCGAGGAGGGGAACCGTGGGAGACACCGGAAAGGGCGCCGTCGCCGAATTCCTGGGGACGTTCGCGCTGATCTTCATCGGCGCAGGTTCGATCGTCACGGCCGTGCACAGCGGAGGCGACGGTCTGGTCGCCATCGCGTTGGCACATGGATTCGTTCTGTTCATCATGATCTCGATCTTGGGGCACATCTCGGGTGGGTTATTCAACCCGGCTATCTCGATCGCGCTCTGGGTCACCGGGAAGCTCACATCGACGAAGACCGTCGTCTTCGTCATCTCCCAGGTGCTGGGAGGGATCGCCGGTGCCTATCTGCTCAAGTTCTTGATCCCGGCCGAGATGTTCAAGGCAGCCGGTGGGGGGGCGCCGGCCGTGATGGATGGGCTGGCGCTCGGCAAGGCCGTGCTCATCGAAGCAGTCGCGACCTTCTTCCTGGTCCTTGCGGTATTCGGGACCGCGATCGACGATCGCGGTCCCTGGGGTAAGACGGCCGGCCTCACCATCGGTCTGACCATCGCGTTCGACATCCTGGCATTCGGTCCCTTCACCGGTGCTGCCATGAATCCCGCTCGATGGCTCGGGCCCGCGCTCGCGAACGGAGATCTGACCAACTGGTACGTGTGGATCGCCGGACCGCTCTCAGGAGGCATCATCGCGGCGGTCCTCTACTGGGGCGTGTTCCTCCGGGACAAGGAGCCGGCCACCCCCTGAATGGCTGACATCTATCTGGATTCAGCGTCTGCCACTCCCCTGCTTCCCTCTGCACGCGAAGCCATGATCGAGGCTCTCGACATATTCGGCGATCCATTGAACATCCACGCCGACGGGCGTGGAGCCAGACGATTGCTGGACGACGCGAGGGACGCTATCGCGGGTGCGATCGGCGCCCAGGCGGACGAGATCGTCTTCACCTCGGGGGGAACGGAATCGGTCGCGCTCGGCATCTGGGGCGGGGTTCGCGCGCAGCGCGAACTGGGCAACCGGATCGTCGTGAGCGCCGTCGAACACCCTGCGGTGGGCGGAGTCTGCGACGTGCTGGAGAGCGATGGGTTCGAGGTTGTGTGTGTGCCCGGGGATGAGTTCGGGCGGATGGATCTGGACCGCTACGCCGCAGAGGTGCGCCGACCCGGCACGCTGCTAGCGAGCGTTCAGCACGCGAATCAGGAGCTCGGCACCATGCAGCAGCTAGGGGAAGCCGCGCGGCTGGCCCGTGAAGCCGGGGTCCGGTTCCACTCGGACGCGTGTCAGACGGTTGGTCGCCTTCCGGTGGCGGTGGATGCTCTCGGCGTGGACCTTCTCTCGCTGTCTGCGCACAAGTTCGGCGGGCCGCCGGGTGTGGGTGCGCTCTACGTGCGCAGAGGCGTCGGCGTCACCGCCTACCCGTGTGGGGATGACCGAGAACGCAAGCGACGATCGGGGATGGAGAATACGCCCGGTATCGCGGGGATGGCGGCGGCGCTGGGCGCATCGCTTGTCTCCATGGCCGATCTCGCCGCCCTGAACTGGGTCCGAACGGCGAAGATCCGAACGACGATCGAGTCGATCCCCGGCGCTCGTGTCCACGGGCATCCGACCCACCGAACACCCCATCTGGTCTGTTTCAGCATCGACGGTTTGGACGCCGCGACGCTGATGATGGCGTTGGATTCCCGAGGCTTCCGGCTGGCGGCTGGCTCGATGTGCAGTGGACAGCCGGCAGATGCCTCACCGGTGTTGGCACAGATAGGGTTCCCCGTCACGTCAGGGTTCCGAGTCAGTCTGGGTTCGGCCACGACTGACCAAGAAGTGGCTGCGTTCCTGGGATCGCTCCCGTCTCTGGTCGAGGAACTGCGACACGTGGAGAGCGTAAGCGCCGACGCCCTCGCGAGGTTCCGACCGCCGGGCGCCTAGCGACCGTCACACGGTCCAGGTATCACCGGAGTGAAGCAGCTTCCCCAAGTCGCCCTTGCCCAGGCGCTCGGTCGTCTGTTCCAGCTGCGCGTGCATGGCCTCCCCGTACACCGGTCGTTCGAACTCACGGAATACGCCGATCGCGGTCGGCTCTGTGGGACCGTGCGATAGGTGCGCCAACCCGAAGGCCAGCGACGGCCGCCCGTTGACGTCGTGCGTGACGATCCGGTCTGTCGGCGTGTCCGCGACGGTAGCGACCTCGAGCCGCCCGTTCTCTCCAACGGCCACGCACCGAGCACCCTCATCGAAGATGATCGGCTGCCCGTGGACCAGCCGTATCTGGTTGTGCACCCCTTGCGGTTTATCCCTGAGTAGGTCGAAGGCGCCGTCGTTAAAGACATTGCAATTCTGATAGATCTCGACGAACGCGGTTCCGCGGTGCGCGGCCGCCTGCCGGAGGACCTCCGTCAGATGCGCCCGGTCGTTGTCCAACGTTCGCGCGACGAACGTGGCTTCAGCGCCCAGCGCCAATGCGATCGGATTGAACGGGTGATCCACCGACCCGAACGGACTTGACTTCGTGACCTTGCCTTCCTCGCTGGTGGGCGAGTACTGGCCTTTCGTCAAGCCGTAGATCTGATTGTTGAACAGGAGGATCTTCAGGTTCACGTTGCGTCGCAGGGCGTGGATCAGGTGATTGCCACCGATGGACAGCGCGTCCCCGTCGCCGGTAACCACCCACACGCTCAGATCGGGGGACGCGGTGGCGATCCCCGTGGCGATCGCAGGCGCACGGCCGTGGATCCCGTGCACCCCGTAGGTGTCCATGTAGTAGGTGAATCTCCCGCTGCAACCGATCCCCGAGACGAACACCGTCTTATGAGGCTCGATGCCGAGCTCAGGCAAGAAACTCTGGACGGCGGAGAGGATGGCGTAATCGCCGCAGCCAGGGCACCAGCGAACCTCCTGATCGGACGTGAAGACTTTCTTCGTCAGGGTTCCGAGGCCCGCAGAGGGGACATCTGGATCGTCGGGTAGTCCCGGATCACCCATCGAGCAACCTCATGATCTCTCCTTCGAGCTCTTCGGCGAAGAGCGGCAAACCTTGGACCTTCGTGTAAGCCTTAGCGTCGATAAGGAATCTGGCGCGGATCAACAGCGAGAGCTGGCCTTTGTTCATCTCGGGGATGAGCACGGTGCGGTACCGGCTCAGCACCTCCCCGATGTTGGAGGGAAAAGGATTGAGATAGCGCAGGTGGCTCGTCGCCACCGACCGGCCTTGGTCCCTGACTCTGCGTGCCGCGGCACGGATGCTTCCGAGCGAGGAACCCCACCCGAGCACCAGAAGGTCGGCATCCCCAGTGGGGTCATCGACCTCGAGTTCGGGGATGTCCCGAGCGATGCCAGCAACCTTGGCGGCGCGTAGATCTGTCATACGCTGATGGTTCTCGGGTTCGTAGCTGATGTTCCCCGTCCGGTCCTCCCGCTCCAATCCGCCGACGCGGTGAACCAGTCCGATGGTGCCGGGGATCGCCCACGGTCGAGCGAGGTGATCGTCTCGCGCGTACGGCAGGAACTCGCCTCCATCGGCCACGGCGAAGTTTGGATCGATGACAGGAAGATCATCGATCGACGGGATCTGCCAAGGCTCCGAGGAATTCTGGAGGAACGAATCCGTGAGCAAGATCACCGGGGTGCGATACCGAACAGCGATCCGGGCAGCTTCCATGGCCATCGAGAAACAGTCCGAAGGCGACGCAGCGGCGACGATCGGAATAGGAGAGTCCCCGTGCCGCCCGAACATCGCGAGCAGCAGATCAGACTGTTCGGTCTTCGTCGGAAGTCCCGTGGAGGGACCGGCGCGTTGGACGTCCACGACGATGAGCGGTAGCTCCATGATGACCGCCAGCCCGATGGTCTCTGACTTCAGGTCCATCCCCGGCCCCGAGGTGCCGGTAACGGCGAGGTGCCC
>JAYVBZ010000048.1:0-5940 GCA_043750215.1 Actinomycetota bacterium | reverse complement strand
TTGCAGCGACAAGATGAATCCCCACACGATCGGGAAGATCCCGAAGAGCGCCACCAATGCGACCGACGGCCCGATGAAGAGCCACCCCGAAAGGTGGTCCCGCAAGGGCCGTCGGGACACCAGACGCTCCTAGCCTTGTCCCGCGAGGATCGCGTTCACTTGCTGCGCCGCGTCGTCGAGTGCCGCCTTGGGGTCGCTCTGGCCCAGCATGACCTTCACGATGGATTCGCCCATGATCCGGGAGATCTGGTCGTAGGTCTGCAGGACGGGCCGGGCCTTCGTGACGTTCGCAAGGTTCTGCGCGAAGAGACCTTCGCCGGGGAACTTCCCATCGAACTGATCCACGAAGCCGGGTGCGTCGACCACGGATTGACGGATGGGAAGGTGGCCCGACGCCATCGAATCCGCCTTCACCTGCTCCGCGGCCGTGAGCCACTGCAGGAACTCCCACGCTGCGTCGCCATGTCCGTTGTTGTCGAACATGACCCACATATCGGGTCCAGCGATCGACGCGTGGGTGCCGCCCGGATACGCGGGCATGATCTGCACGTCGTAGTTGGCGTTGGGGTAGGCCGAGAGGGCCCACGGACCGGTGATGAGCATGCCGATGTTCCCGCTGTTGAAGAGATCGTCGATCTTGCCCGTGTTCTGCTGATCCAGATACACGGACCGGTCGGTCACCGCCATGTCGCGAAGCGTGGTCAGCGCCTGCACTCCCGCGTCGGAGTTGAAGGCGGCTTGGGTGTTGTCGCTATTGAGGATGTCGCCGCCGGCTCCCCACAACATCGCGTCGTAGTGCCAGACCGTGTCCTCACTCCCATCGATCGGATAGGCGAACCCGAACTGCTTCGTCGCCGGGTCGGTCAACGCCTTGGCGGCAGCGCGGAAGTCGTCCCAGGTCCAATCCGCGGTGGGATAGCTGAGCCCCGCTGCGTCGAAGAGGTCCTTGTTGTAGACGATCGCCAGGTTGTCGATGAGCGCCGGGATCCCGTAGACGTGTCCGTCCACCTGCGATGCGGCGCGAGCACCCTCGACGAAATCGTTCCACTTGAAGGCAGGAGCAGTGACGCGGTCGGTGAGGTCCATCACGCCGGGCGCCGTGGCGATCTGCGGGAGCGAGGTTCCGTACTGGTAGGTGATGTCGGGCTGCTCACCGCCCTGCAGGGCTACGGTCAGCTTCTCGAGCGCGTTGTCGTTGGACCCGATGAAGACCGGGTTCACCTGGATGTCGGTGTGGGTAGCGTTGAACTTCGCGATCAGGTCGTTCAGGGATTTCGCTTCGTAGTTGACCTGGCCGTTGTTCGCTTCGACCTTGCCGTAGCCGTGCCACAGGGTCAGCGTGATCGGGCCGGTCCCGTTGGGCGTGCTGCTCTTGCTGGTACAGGCGGCCGCGATCACGGCGAGCGTGACAAGTGCGGCAACTGCTGCGAGACGGCGACGCTTCATGATGTTCCCCCTTAGGACAGGACGACGGATCGGGTTAGATGCCTCGGATGATCGGGATCCAGGCCCTTTGCTTCTGCCAGGGCTACCGCCGCCCGCTGTGTGCGGACGAGTTCGGCCATCGGATCCAGCGTGGGCTCGATGACGGTGGCGCCGGTGGCGCGGATATCTGCGGCGACCGCAGGATCGCCGGCGCCCAGGATCCATACGAGCGTGCTCGGGCCCGCGACGCTCACGGGGCCGTGCCGATACTCCATGGCCGGGTAGGACTCCGTATGCGCCTGCGCGGCCTCGCGCATCTTCAGCGCGGCCTCGTTCGCAAGGCCGACGCTCCACCCGTGTCCAAGGAAGACGAAATGGTCGAACGCGCCGACGTCGACCGGCAACGGTTCCTTGATCGCACGCTCGGCGTCGGCGATGACTCCGCTCAAGTCTTCCTCAAGGTGTGCACGTAGGAGCGCGAGCGCGGTCGTCGCGAACCGTGTCTGCACCACGCTGGTCTCGTCGGCGAACTCCAAGAACACGCTGCGCGTGGTGGCGTTGGGGATCGGTGTGCCGCGCACCGCGCTTATCGCGACGCTTGCGGCCTCGGGCGGCAGGACGCTGAGTAACCGAACCACCTCGGTGGTGGTTCCACTCCGGCTGAGCGCCACCCATCGGTCGTAACTCCGGCCGTTGGGGTATTCGCTTGCCGCGAACGCGTCCGTCACGCCGTGTCCGGCACCTTCCCGCAGCGCTGCGTACGCTTGCCCGATGAACCAGGAGGTTCCACACCCGACGATGGCCACTCGCTCGCCGTGCTGCGGGAGTGCCAGACTCGCATCGGTCGCCTGTACGACCGCCTGACGCCAGCAGTCCGGCTGGGACGCGATCTCATGCTCGGTTTCGCTCATCTGAGCGCAGGATAGAGCAAGAACGCTCATCTGGCCAGTCAGTCGCCCTATACTCGCGGGGATGCGACAGGCCGACCGACTGAGCATGATCTTGGAGCGTCTCGCCGCGGACGGCACGGTGGGGGTCGCCGAGCTCAGCAACGAGCTACAGGTGAGCGCGGCGACCGTCCGGCGCGACCTCGAGCGCCTGGACGAACAGCGCCTCCTGGCTCGCACCCATGGAGGGGCCGTCACCCTGGGTGTCCTGTACGAGCTGCCCTTGCGGTACAAATCTGCTCGGCGCCTGGAGGAGAAGCGCCGGATAGCGAAGGCTGCCGCCGAGCTGGTTGCCGACGGCGTGGCGGTGGGCCTCACGGGCGGTACCACCTGTACCGAGGTGGCGCGGGAGTTGGTCGAACACCAAGGGCTGACCGTCGTCACCAACGCCCTCAACATCGCCAGCGAACTCGCTGTTCGCCCGAACCTAAAGCTTGTGGTCACCGGTGGGTACGCGCGCGCCGAGTCCTACGAGTTGGTTGGCCCCCTCGCCGAGGCATCGCTCGCCGCGCTCAACCTTGACATCGTGTTCCTGGGCACCGATGGCATCGACGCGCGAGCAGGGCTCACGACCCACCACGAGGTCGAGGCTCACACCAACCTTGCGCTCATCGAGCGCGCGCGCAGAGTGGTAGTGGTCGCGGATTCGACGAAGATAGGTGCGGTGGCGTTCGCGCGGATCTGCCCCGTGGAACGGGTGCATGAACTCATCACCGATACGGAAGCCGACCCGCGAACGGTCGCGGCGTTGCGAGAGGCCGGCGTTGCCGTCACCACCGTCTGATCCCTTCTCTGCGCTGCGTGACTTGCCGCTTCGGTCCTTCCGGCCAGAGCCAGCGCTCAGGGTGCCGGTGACCTCGGTCGAACGCTTCCGGTTCCCGGCGGTGGATGCGCACAACCATCTGGGCAGATGGCTCACGAAGCGCTGGGCTGCACGGGATGTGGGAGCTCTCCTTGCTCGCATGGATGCCACGAACGTGGCCGCCATCGTGAACCTGGACGGCATGTGGGGCACTGAGCTCGAAGCCAACCTCGTGCGCTATGACCGCGCCCACCCCGGCCGGTTCGTGACGTTTGCGCAGTTGGACTGGCGGGAGGTGGACACCGGATCGGGATTCGGCGAGCGCCTGGCGGCGGGCGTTCGCGACGCCATCGACCGAGGAGCGAAAGGACTGAAGGTCTGGAAGAACCTTGGGCTGCATCTGCGGGACGGTGGCGGGAAGCTCCTGATGCCCGATGATCCACGCCTTGTGCCGGTATGGGACGCATGCGCGGCGGGGCGGATCCCAGTGACCATCCATACCGGCGACCCCATCGCCTTCTTCGAACCGCTCACCCCTCGGAACGAACGAGTCGAGGAGCTGCTGGGGAACCCGGACTGGTGGTTCGGTGACTGCCGGTTGTTCCCTCGCTTCGAACAACTGATGGAACGCTTCGAACACCTGATCGCCGAGAATCCCGGAACGACGTTCATCGGGGCGCACGTCGGAGGGTACGCGGAAGACGTAGCGTGGGTCGCTCGCATGCTGGACACCTACCCCAACCTCAACGTGGATATCGCTGCGCGGCTGGCCGAGCTAGGCCGCCAGCCGCGGGCCGCCGCCGCGTTGTTCAGGCGCCATCCGCGACGGATCCTCTTCGGCACGGATCAGTTCCCTCCCTCCCTTGCGGCCTACGGCGTCTACGCGCGGTTCCTCGAAACGGCCGATGAATATTTCCCGTACTCCCCCGACGAGCCACCGGGGCAGGGTCGATGGGCCGTGAGTGGGTTGGAGCTCCCGGACACTGTGCTGCGCAAGGTGTATCACGACAATGCGCTGAGACTGATCCCTGGATCGCGCGGATGAGCGTTCCCGTTGAAGGTTTGACACCTCCGGTGCCCACCGGGCCCCGACGAACCCGCACGCCCGCTACTTCACCGGCCACAGCGGTCCAAGGGTTGTTCATCGTGATCGGATTCTCCATCGCGGCGTTCTTCCCGTTCCTGGCGATCTATCTCAAGGGCAGGGATCTGGACGAGACCCAGATCGGGTTCGTCATCGCCTCGATGGCGGTGGCGCGACTCATCTTCCTTCCCCTGTGGGGTCACTTCGCCGACACGCGGTTAGGCAGGCTCACCGTCCTGCAGGTGGGAACCGCAGGTGCAGCGCTTGCCGGCCTGGCGATGAACCGCGTGAGCGGGATGTTCGGCATCGCGGCGGCGATGTTCATCCTGTCGATCTTCATGGTGAGCGTCGGGCCGAACGTTGACGCGATCGCGTTGGTGCACCTCGGAGAGGACAACATGTCCGACTACGGGCGCATCCGCGGGTGGGAGAGCATGAGTTATGCCGCCGGGTGTTTGGTGTTCGGTGCGATCCTTCAGGCGGCGGGCGTCACGTGGGCGATGCCGATCTACGCGGTGTCGAGCGTGTTCGTCCTGGGGTGGAGCCTGACCATCAAGCGCGACCGTCCGGAGGATGTGCCCGAGCACGGGCGACTCGGAGCTGTGGGGGCCGTGTTCAAGGAGGCGCCCCGGTTCTGGGGATTCCTGGCCGCGGTCCTCATCATGTGGACGGGCTTCAACGCTGCGTGGAACTTCCTGTCCATCAAGATCGAGGCGGGCGGCGGCGGTCCGTTCCTGGTCGGTGTCGGCACGGCGATGGGCGGGGTGGTCGAGGTCGGGGTGATGAGATGGTCATCGCGCTTACACCGGCGGATGGGACTGCGCGTGGTGTACGCGATCGGCTGCGTCGTCTATGCGATCGGATTCCTGTTGTGGGGGCTTATCGCCAACCCGACCATCGTTGCTGCGCTCACGGTGTTCGAAGGCGCTGGCTTCGCGCTGTTGTTCACGACCTCGGTGGTGGTGGTCGGACGCTTGCTCCCCGAATCCCTCTACTCCAGTGGTAACTCCATCACGGGGATGGTGGGGTTCGGCATCGGGCCGATCTTGGGCGCGGGGATCGGCGGGTACGTCTATCAGCATGACGGCGCGACCACGTTGTATGTGGGCGCCTCCGCGCTCGCCCTGCTCGGTGGGGTCGTTGCGTGGTTCGCGCTGTCCTCACCGGAGTTGTCAAGCCTGGAGTCAGGTTCGGATGCCCGGGTGATCATCGAGCCGACCGACACGTTGCATGAAGCTTGACCAGCATCGCTCGCTCCTGGAACGACGATTCCCAGATCTCACCATCGAGTCCATAGCGGTCTTCGGCGCGGGCTGGGACACCGTGACCTATCTGATCAACGGCCATCTGATCGCGCAGTTCCCCAGCCCTGATGGCGCACCCGCGAACGATCTCCGGCGCCTGCTCACGATGCTGCCCGAGATCGGGAAGGAGGTGTCGGCGCCGATCCCGGATCCGGTATTCGGCTCGGACGAAGACCCACCCTGCATCGTGTACCCGCTGATCGAAGGAGTTGCGATGGACCGGGCGCCGGGCGGGATCTGGCCCGAGCGCCTTGGCCGCTTCCTCTACGACCTTCACCTGATACCGCCCGAGTACGTGGGGATGCGATCGCGCGACGCGGAGGCTGTTCGGGCCGAGCGACGAGCGGACGTTGCGGCGAAGCGCGCGCTCATCGACCC
>JAYVBZ010000047.1:0-3626 GCA_043750215.1 Actinomycetota bacterium | reverse complement strand
CGTCGCCGGTTCCGGGGAAGAACCACGGCGCCTTCTCATGGATGGACACCGTGAGCACACGAGGATCGTCGTAGAAGATGGCCTGCGGTCCGTCGCCGTGATGGACGTCGACATCGACGTAGGCCACGCGCTCGGCACCCTGCGCAAGGAGCCACGCGATCGCTACCGCGGGGTCGTCGTAGACGCAGAAGCCAGAGGCGCGCCCAGGCATCGCGTGGTGGAGCCCGCCCGACGCGTTGAAGGCGTGCTCGACCTCCCCCGTCCACACCGCCTGTGCTGCAGCCACACTCGCACCGACGACCAGCGCGGCGGCCTCGTGCATCCTGTCGAAGATCGGGTTATCTCCCGGTCCGTAGCCGAACCGACCCCAGGCTCCGTCTTCCCCGTGGCCGGCAGCGCGGGTAGCCTCGACGAACTCGGGCGTATGCACCAGCTGGATGATGGCGTCCTGGGCGGGCGCGGCGGCAAGCGTCACCACGTTGGGAAGTTGATCCAGGCCGTAGGCCTGGATCAGACGCCAGGTGAGGAGCACCCGCTCAGTCCTGAGCGGGTGCTCCGGTCCCAAGTCGTAGCTACGGACCTCGGGTGCGAGTACCAGCCCGACCCGCTCGGACATCCGCTAGGCCACCGAGCGAACGGCGTCGATGGTTCGCTCGACCAGCGTGGTCACATCGCCTTCCGTCAGACAGAACGGCGGGCCAAGGATGATCAGGTCGCCGTTGGTCCCGTCGACGTGGCCGGTGGATGAATACAGGAGCAGGCCGTTGGCGCGAGCGGCAGCAAGCACTCGTTCAGTGGTCTTGGCACTTCGCGCCAGCGGCTCCTTGCTCTCACCCTCACGCACCAGTTCGATGCCGATCAGCAAACCCAGACCTCGGACATCACCCACCACCGCGCAGTCCTTCAGACCTTGCGACAGGTCCCCGCGGATGCGCTCTCCCAGCACCCGGGAGCGCGACACCATGTCGTCCTCACGGAGCCGTTGCAGCACGGCCGAACCAACAGCTGCCCCCAGCGCGTTGTGCGACCACGTGAACCCGTGCACGAATCCGCTTGCCGACACGGCATCGAACACCTCACCGCTGGCGGCAGCGAACCCGAAGGGAACGTAGCCGCTCGTGGTCCCCTTCCCCGCCGTGAGGATGTCGGGTCGGATGTTCCAGTGATCCATGCCGAACCACATACCGGTTCGGCCGAAGCCCGTCATGACCTCGTCGGCGATGACTAGAACGCCGTGCCGACGACAGACCTCCACGATCTTCGGCCAGTAGTCCTCACACGGGACCGCCGCACCCAGTGTGGCGCCCGACACAGGCTCGGCGATGAACGCCGCGACCGACGCCTCGGGTGATTGCGTGAGCATGCGCTCAAGCTCCCCCGCGTGCCAGTCGCCGCACGCCACCGGGTGACGCGGGTTCTCGCAGCGGTATTCGTACGCCGCGGGGGCATGCGTGAACCGTCCGAGCCACGGTGTGTAGGGCTTTCGCAGCGGTTCCTTCCCGCTGGCATCAAGCGCGCCCAGCGTGTTCCCGTGATAGGAACTCCTCCGTGCGATGATCGTGATCCGAGAACCTTCGCCGCGAGCGAGGTGGTAGGCACGCGCCATCTTGATCGCCGTTTCCACGGCCTCGCTTCCGCCGCTGACCGGATAGATACGCGGATCGTGCATCGGCAGAACCTCTGCGACCTGGTCCGCGTAGCGCTCCACCGCCTCCGTGGTGAACATGGTCGGGTGCACGTACTGCGTCTTCCCAAGTTGCTCGCTCGCTGCAGCGATCAGGGCCGGATCGCCGTGACCAACGTTGAGCACGATAGCGCCGCCCGCCCCATCCAAGAACCGGTTCCCCTGCGAGTCGGTGACCCAGGCCCCTTCGGCATGGACCGCGGTGGGCAAGCCCCGGTCGGATACCCGAGGGAACACATGGCTCATGCGCCCGATCCTCGCTCCCACCGAAGTTGCCGGACCTTCAAGAGCCACTGCTTGAGGGCGTCATCACCGGCGGCCAACGCTGCCTTCTCGCGCGAGTCGGCGGTGCCCTGCTCGTCGAAGAACCGGAACAGGAGCACGGACAGCCGATTGAGAGGATCGCTTGGGTTCGTTGCGCGCATCGTGAGCGCGGCCACCGTCTGCCGCAGCTCCTGATAGACGTCGTCGTTGGCCGAGCGGGTGGCGGCCACACCGCCGAAGAACAAGAGGGCCGGGAAGAGCTGCGAGCTGCGCGTGGCCAGGTCTCCGAGCGCCGTGAGCGCTCCCTTGACGCCCGAACGACGGCTGAGCCGCTCGTCGTTGTCCGCCCCGGGCCGCGGGTGCGTGCCCGGGTTGCGCAGCGCCAAGCACATGTGCTGTGCCAGCACGGAGCTCAGTGCGAGCGCGGGCGATGGCGGAACGTACATCGGCGCCCAGACGCCTGACACCCCCGGACCGCGGAGCTCCTGTGCGAGCAGCCGGGGGATCTCCGCCAAGGTCGCGGTCAGACCGGCGTCGTCCAGCCCGGTCCGTTCCAGCTCCGCCACCATCGCGCCGGCTGGATCATGAACCCGGACCGCCAAGGTTCGACCGCCGCTGACGCCTGAAACCCGGGTCAGTGCCAGCCACCCTTCCCCTGCAGCGGACTCGTCGGTGCCGGCCTGGAATCCACGCGTGAACGATGACGTCGCGGCGTCCGTGGTCATGCGGATGGCCTCTGCCAGGTACAGGGGCAGGCCCAGGGAAAGCGCCAGATCGGCCCCCGGATCCACGTCGGCGGCGAAGCAGAGTCGTTGGGCGCCCGCCCGTTCAGCCGGAAGGATCCATGTCGGCTCCATGAGCGGGTGGTACCAAACGGGCTTGTCCAGGACCGTCCCAGGGCTGATGTCGTCCATATCGCTACTTGGTATACACGCCTGAGGGGTCGAGTTCCTCGCGGATCAGCCGAAGTTCTTCCCGAGTAGGCGGGGGCGTCTCCCCCAGATCGGGGGACACCCTGGGGTTCCAGCCCGTATTCGAACGGACATCGTCCATGGTGACGCCCGGGTGCAGGGTGGCCACGGTCATCTCACCCGTGCCCGGATCGAAGCTGTACGTGGCCAGATCGGTGACCACGGCGGTAGGCCCACTGCCATGCCAGCCACGCGCAGCGTCGTGGGCAGGATCGCCGCTGTGCCCGGGCGACGTGCGGAAGTCCAGGGTATCCACGAACGACCGGGTGGCTTGGCGCATGATCACCAGGATCTGCTTGGCGTGGATCGCGATCTCGCACGCACCGCCGGAGCCCGGAAGGCGCACCTTCGGGTGCGAGTAGTCCCCGATGACCGTCGTGTTGAGGTTCCCGAAACGATCGATCTGCGCGCCGCCGAGGAACGCCACATCGATCCGTCCTGCCTGCAGGTAGAACGCGAACAACTCGAACATAGACGTGATCGCGGTGGCGCCGGTCGCCAGCGTCGGGTCACCGATGGAGAGCGGCAGCCGTTCTGGCCGCGCCCCGTAAACACCGGACTCGTAGACCAGCTGGAGACTCGGCGAGACGGTTCGCTGGGCTAGGTTGCACACGATGTTGGGAAGACCGACGCCTACGAAGCAGTTGGCGGCACCGCCCAGCTGACGGGCGCTCGCGGCGATCATCATCTCGGACTTCGAGTAGCCC
>JAYVBZ010000046.1:0-6064 GCA_043750215.1 Actinomycetota bacterium | reverse complement strand
GCTGCGTCCGGCTCATCGATGGTCGAAGACGACATCCTGGCTGACCTCGACGAACCGACCGGCGCTCCTCGGACGATCATCGTTGGATCTGATGAAGGTCTGGGTGGGCCCAGCTGGCAAGAGCCGACGTCCGTGGAAGTGGGAGCAGAGTTGGACCGGCGTGGTGGCGCTGACGGAGAGCGCGACGTGCCCGCGGCCTTCATGACGGGAGTGGTGCTCGCAGGTCTGTCCGTCGGAGCTCTCCTCATCGGAACAGGAGCCTTCGCGATCCTCGCGATCGCGATCGTGCTGGTCGCTCAGGGCGAACTCTTCGGTGTCATGGTGAAGCATCGCTACCAGCCGGCGACGGCTGTCGGACTGGTGTCGGGCGTGATGATGATGGCCGGTGCGTATTATCACGGCGAACCTGGCCTCCTGGCGATGTTCGCCCTTGGGACCATCGCCACCTTCCTCTGGTTCATGACGGTGCCGCTGGCACACCGTTCGAACCTGCTGCTCAACATCGGCTTGACGATCTTGAACATGGCCTGGATCCCGCTCCTGGGCGGCTATCTGGTGGCGCTGCTGCGGGTGGGGGTCGGGAACCAAGGAAAGACACTGGTCATCTCCGTCATCGCCCTTACCTTCATCTACGACACCGCCGCCTTCCTCTTCGGTTCGATATGGGGTGGCACGTGGGTCGCACGGCCGCTGGCGCCGAATACCAGTCCTAAGAAATCGTGGGAAGGATTCGTCGGTGCCCTCCTCGTGACGTTGATCGTCGCCATGGTGCTGATGCCGTCCCTGGTCGATGTCTTCACCGATCACAAGCTCGATGCGGCGCTGCTGGGGATCGTCGTCGGACTGGCTGCAACCTTCGGTGACCTGGCTGAATCCTTGGTGAAACGCGATATGGGCATCAAGGACATGGGGAGCATCCTGCCCGGACACGGTGGATTCCTGGATCGGATCGATTCGCTCCTGTTCGTTGCCCCGGCGGCGTTCTTCGTCATCCGGATCGTGTTCGGCTGATCTGCCTGTTTCCCGGCGACGCGGGGTAGGCTTGAGGGTATGAGACAGCTGACCATCCTGGGTTCAACCGGGTCCGTCGGGACCCAGGCGCTCGACGTCGTTCGCCGGAACCCCGAGCGGTTCAAAGTTGTCGGGCTGTCTGCGGGAGGCGGCAACATCGAACTGCTCCTGGGTCAGATCCGGGAGTTCCTCCCGCCGATGGTTGGCATCGCTGACGAGGAGGCTGCCGCAACCATCAAGGAGAAGCTCGGCGGGCTTCCCGGTGTCGAGCTGCTCGTTGGTCCAGAGTCGGCCGAAACACTCGCTCGAGAGACCGGGGCGGACATGGTGTTGAACGCCCTGGTTGGGTCCGCCGGACTAGGGCCCACGTTGGCTGCGCTGCAGAGCGGCAAGACCTTGGCTCTGGCGAACAAAGAATCCTTGGTGGTAGGCGGCGAGCTCGTGATGGATCTGGTCAAGGGCGAACCAGAGCGGCTCCTCCCCGTGGACTCAGAGCATGCGGCACTCGCCATGGCCATCCGCCATGAGCGTCGCGAGGACCTCAAACGCATCGTGATCACTGGGAGCGGAGGCCCTTTCCGGGGATGGACTGCCCGGGAGCTGCAACGCGCGTCCGTGAAGGAGGCACTCCAGCACCCGGTCTGGGCTATGGGCCCGAAGATCACCATCGACTCTGCGACCCTCATGAACAAAGGCCTCGAGGTCATCGAAGCGCACCACCTCTTCGACCTTGACTACTCGCAGATCCATGTCGTCATCCACCCGGAGGGGTTGGTGCATGCTATAGCCGAGTTCAAGGACGGATCCATGCGTGCCGAGATGGCCGTTCCCGACATGCGACTGCCGATCCAGCTGGCCTTGGCGTGGCCAGAGCGGCTCCACCACGGCGTCGGCTCCGTCCCGCTTACCGACAAGCCGTTGAACTTCGAGCCGGTGGATCACGAGGCGTTCCCCGCGGTGGATCTTGCCTATCGGGTGGGAGGGCTGGGCTCCACATTCCCCGCTGTGATGAACGCGGCGAACGAGGTCGCGGTGATGGCGTTCTTGGAGAACAAGATCCCACTCACCCGCATCGTCGAACTGGTCCAGACCGTGGTCGACGAACACGAGCCCGCGTCTGTCGTCTCCGTGGTGAACATCGAGCGCGCGGACGCCTGGGCCCGCCAGCGGGCGGCAGAGCTCATCGAGAAGCGATAACCGGGGCATGCAGTTCGCCCTCGGGTTCCTCCTCTTACTCGGATACCTGACCATCTTGGTCTCGCTCCACGAACTCGGCCATCTCCTCGTGGCGAAGAAGTTCGGGTTCAAGATCGAGGAGTACTTCATCGGTTTCGGACCCAAGCTCTGGTCGACGAAGCGCGGAGAGATCGAATACGGCGTGAAGGCCATCCCCGGTGGCGGCTACGTGAAGATCGCCGGGATGAACCCGTACGAAGAGGTGGCCGAGGCGGATCTCCCTCGCGCCTACGGCTCCAAGCCGATATGGCAGCGCGCCCTGGTCATCTTCTGCGGACCAGCCGTGCACTTCCTCATCGCCGCGCTGATCTTCAGCTCCTGGCTGTTCTTCTTCGGTGACCCGTCGCTGCCACCTCAGCCCGTGGTCGGGTCGGTCATGCAAACGCTGAACGACGTCCCGTCGCCGGCACGCGAGGCCGGGCTGCAACCCGGGGACAAGATCGTGGCAGTAGGCAACCTGATCAACCCAACCGCCGAGCAGCTCTCGACCTATGTGAGCGCCCACGTGGGGGAGCCGGTGGACTACCGCATGGAACGCCAGGGGGTCGCGACGACGGTGACGATGACGCCGGTGGCGGTGAAGGATCAGAACGGGGTCGTGCAAGGCAGGATCGGTATCTTGCTCGGTCCAACGTATCCCGGAGTCCTCCGGGCTTTGACCCAAGGGGGCTGGTGGCTCTGGTACTCCGCCGATGCCTCGGTACATTCGGTGGGGCACGTGTTCGGGCCCTCCGGTGTCTCGCGTCTGTACGACAGCCTGGTACATGGTGCGCCGCGGGACCCAGGCGGCGGTACCAGTGTGGTCGGCGTAGGCCAACAGACCGGAGCCCTCGTGTCTAAGGGTGCCTGGGGAACCCTCCTCGAACTCCTTGGGTTCATCACCGTGTTCATCGGATTGGTGAACCTGATTCCCTTGCCGCCCTTCGACGGCGGGCATCTGGCGCTGTTGGCGATCGAGAAGGTCCGGGGCAGGCCGGTGGACTACCGACGCGTGATCCCGTTGGCCGCGGTAGTCATCGGGTTCCTGGTGATCTTCGTGCTTGCGACGGCGGTCCTGGACGTCGTGCAACCCTTACACGTACTTACTCCCTAGCTCTGTCGCACGGATCCTGTACGTCGCAACACTTTCTCCATCTATGCAGGCCAGAGCCATCACTCCGCCCCGTTACGATGGGGGCATGCTCGAGCAAACCGTCCTGGTCGTCGATGACGAGGAAGCTATCGCCGAAGCCGTCCGCGCCAGGCTCGAATCCGAGGGATACCGCGTGATCGTGGCGTTCGACGGACCGCAGGCCATCGCAGCCCACGCCGAGCACAAGCCGGACATGGTCGTTTTGGACCTGATGCTCCCCGGGATGGACGGCCTGGAGGTCTGCAGAGAGATCCAGCGCCATTCATGGACACCCGTCCTGATGCTCACGGCCAAGGCTGAAGAGGCGGACAAGGTTGCCGGGTTCGCGGTCGGTGCCGACGACTACCTCACCAAACCCTTCAGCCTCCGCGAACTGGCGGCAAGGGTGAAGGCGATCCTCCGCCGCATCGAACGGATGCAGGCGCAGAGCAACGACGGACCCCTGGAGCTCGGCGGCTTGATGGTCGATCCGGACCGTCGCAGGGTTACCGTTGACGGCGAGGAGATCGGCCTCACGCCACTGGAGTTCGAGATCTTGCTCTCATTGGCCCGAGACCCCGGCGTGGTGCTCAGCCGGGAACAGCTCATGGATCGAGTGTGGGGGTATCGCGACTACGCCGGGGGGCGCGTGGTGGACTCGCACGTCGCACGCATCCGCCGCAAGCTCGGTGAGGACGGCAACGAACCGCGATTCATCCGGACCGTTCACGGGGTGGGCTACGCCTTCCAGGACAACGGGTAGGGATACGTACCGTGCGCGCCCGTCCGTTGGAAAAGCTCCCAACCATCCGCGCGAAGCTCGGCTCCACCATCGTCTTCGCTGTAGGGATGACCGTGGTGCTCGTCGTCCTCATGCTCGGTTACGCGCTTCGGGAAAGCTCTCATGATGCTGACCGGCTCCATCTGCTGGCCGTGGCGCGCCGTGCGGCCAACGGCTTGATCACGACCCCTCCGGGTAGCGACATCTCGTTCGTGTCGATGCTGGCCGACGGAACGGTGATCTCGGGAGTGAAGCCCCTCGACTTCCCTGTATTCGTCGACGACCTGGTGCACGTCGGGATCAGCGGTTCGCTCGAATACGCGGTCGTTCCCGCCATCGTGGACGGCACGGTGGATCATATGGTGTACGCCTTACAGCCTGCGCCTTCACGCGGGTTCTTCGGCCGAGTTGGTACCACCTTCCGGTTCCTGGGCAAGTTCTGGTGGCAGTTCCTGCTCACGGGATCCGTGGCCGCGTTCGCGGCGCTCCTCATGGCCAGGCTCCTGGCCCGTGGCATGACGAAGCCCTTACGGGATATGGCGGATGCCGCCACTCGGATGCAGACCGGTGACTACTCGGTGCGCGTGGAGACGACCAGCAGGGACGAGGTCGGGCGCCTCGCGGTCGCGTTCAACCAGATGAGTTCGGAGTTGGAGCATCTGGAGCAGTCTCGCAGGGACCTGGTCGCGAACGTCTCACATGAACTCAAGACACCCATCACCGCCATCCGAGCTCATCTGGAGAACCTCTTGGACGGCGTGGAACAGCCCGACCCGGAGACCCTCCAAGTGATGCTCTCCCAATCGGAGCGACTCGGACGGCTGGTCGAGCAATTACTCGACCTGTCCAAGTTGGAGTCCGGAGAGGTGCCCCTGCATACCGAGGCTGTGCCGCTGCCGTCGTTGATCGCGCAAGTCATCTCCGAGATCGGCGTGGCTCGCCCGGACAGAAGTGTGACGGTGGGGGCTGATCTCCCGGATGACCTGCCACCGGTCACGGCAGACCGCGAGCGCGTTCACCAGGTTTTGTTCAACTTGGTGGACAACGCGATGCGATTCACGCCGGACGGGGGAGCGGTCACTGTCTCCGCAGGCCGACACAATGGGTCGGTGGAGATCACGGTCGAAGACACCGGCGCGGGTATCGCTCCGGAGCATCTACCACGTCTGTTCGAGCGGTTCTATCGGGTCGACCCCTCACGTTCCCGAGAGGACGGAGGCACGGGCATCGGTCTTGCCATCGCCCGTTCGGTGGTCGAGGCGCACGGTGGACACATCGAGGCCAGAAGTGAACTGGGACACGGCAGCACCTTCACATTCGATCTACCGGTCGCGTCGGCGGGCCCGGCGACCAGGAACAGGAGGGACCCTTGAAGTCCAGCACGACCGCCGTCACGGTGGCAGCCCAGGAGCGTTACGAGTTCCTAGATCTCACGGATGATCTGAAGCGCGCCATCAAGGATTCCGGCGTGACCGAGGGTGCCGTCATCGCGTTCTGCGCCCACACCACGTGCTCCCTCCTCATCACCGAGTGGGAGGACGGCGCCCAGGCAGACTTCCGTCGCCACCTCACCGACCTGGTTCCGGACGACGGCGTCTACTACCAACACGACGACTTCGATATCCGAACCCAGAACCTCAATCCCGGCGAGCGGCAGAACGGTCACGCGCACGTGAAGTCGATGCTCTTGTCCGCCACGAGTCATGCCATCCCCGTGATCGACGGCGAACCCGGGTTCGGCACCTGGCAGCGCCTCATCTTCTTCGAGATGGACGAACCGAAGGACCGCACGATCACCTTCCATGTGTTCGGCGGTTGACCGGCCGATCCGTCGGCAGGGTTCATGCCGCGCGCACCTAGACTGGATATGTGATGCCCGAACGTAGGAAGGCCAGGCAGATCCAACTGGGGTCGGTCGCCATCGG
>JAYVBZ010000045.1:0-4170 GCA_043750215.1 Actinomycetota bacterium | reverse complement strand
TGACGGCGATCGGTCCCTCCTCTTGCCTCTACCTCGCACGAGCCTTGGGAAACGGTTGTGCTTGATTGAGTTGGAGGGCTTGCTCCCGTTCGGTTATCGGTTCCCCCGGTTCATGCATCCCGATGTGTCCACGATGTCCGTCAGGTCCGGGCCTACGCTCCTTTCGCGAGGTTTAGGCCGACGGCACCTGCTTCTTAGGATCGACGAACGGGATCGACGCCGTCATGCCGGTCCTGGTGCCGTCATCGGTCTCGACCTGGAGTGACGTCCCGTGCCCGGCAAGTTTGATCGGCACCCACACGTAGCCGATGTTCTTCTCCAGCCGCGGCGACCAGCACGCGTCCGTGACGTGCCCGACACGCTCGCCCTGGTACGAGACCGGCCAGTGTTCGCCGGGTTGGTCCACAGGATCACCCTCTAGCTCGATACCGACCAGCTTGCGATCTACGCCTTCGCGCCGGATCCGCTCCAGCGCGCCCTTGCCGATGTAGTCCGCGTCCTGCTGCTCGACCAGGCGTTCGAGCCCCGTTACCTCGAACGGATTCGTTTCCAACCCGAAGTCCGAACCCCAGTCGAAGATGCCGGCTTCGATACGGCGGATGTCGGACGAAGGTGTCACCCGGATGTTGTACGGCTTGCCTGCGGCGAGGATCCGCTCCCAGAGGTCGTCGCCTCGGCTGGGGTCGCGCAGGTAGATCTCGTAGCCGACGACGGCCGTCCAGCCGGTACGGCTGATGACCACGGGGATGCCGTCCAGGTCGGCCTCGTCGCACCAGTAGTACTTCATGTCCAAGATCCAGTCCCCGAACAGGTCGCGCATCGTGTCCTTGGCCTTTGGGCCCTGGACCTGTACGGGGTAGACCTCGGGGTGGGTCACCTTCACGTCCATGCCGGAGTTGACCGCGACGCCCATGGCGTACAGGCCTGCGTCGGAGTCGGCGAGCGCCAGCCACCAACGGTCCCGTTCGATCCGAAGCAGGACCGGGTCGTTCACGATGCCGCCGTCGGGCGCGGTCATCAGGACGTACTTGCCCTGCTTCGCCTCGCACGTGGTCAGGTCGCGGCAGGTGAGCAGGTTCGTGAACGCGCTGGAGTCGGGACCCGTGATCTCGACGATCCGCTCCACGCTCACGTCCCAGAGCGTGACGTCGTTGATCAACGCCTGATACTCCTGGGCCGGATCTCCGTAGGTGTTCGGGTGGTACATGTGCTGATACACGTCATAGGCCGAACACCCAGCTCGCAGGGTCGCCTCGAAGAACGGTGACTTTCGATACCAAGGCCCGAAGTTCAGGGTCGTGCTGGTGGGCTTCGCCATGTGTGGTCCCTTCGCTCGGTCGCTGGACTGGTTCTACCTCATCGACCGAGGGAAGGGCTAACCGCCTTCGCCGGCGCCGCTCTTAGCTGGGTTCGACATCCGTCGCTCGGCGCGCCATCATCCCTTGCTGTGGAGCAGCCTCCGTCTGCTCCCGTGGGAGGGAATGAACATCATGCGTAGAAACCTCGTGGCGATCGTCGCCGTAGCCGTGCTTGCCTTGCCGACCGTTGCGCTGGCAAGCACGTACACCGCCGGCACTGCCGTTCAGGCGAACCTGGCGACCAGCCCGCTCACCGGGTTTCTCTGTGCGCCGGTCGGGCCGGGGACCAGCTACCCCAACACAGAACTGGAGCCCTGGCTCGCCGTGAACCCGACCGATCCTTTGAACGTGGTCGGCACCTGGCAGCAAGATCGCTACTCGGGCGGTGCCTCCAAGGGCTCGTCGGTCGGCGTGAGCCTCAACGGAGGCAAGACCTTCACGCAGATCTCGGTACCGGGGCTCACCAAGTGCACGGGGGGGACGGTCTTCGAGCGCGCCAGCGACCCGTGGCTGTCATTCTCGCCGAACGGCACCCTGTTCGCGATGTCGCTGGTGGAAACGAAGTTGGCCACGGGCGTCAACAACCCGAGCGGGATGGCCGTGAGTCGCTCCGTGGACAAGGGCTTCACCTGGAGCGCTCCGACGTTCGTCATCCTGGATACCGATCCTACGAAGTTCAACGACAAGAACTCGCTGACGGCTGACCCCACGAACTCGAACTTCGCGTATGCGATATGGGACCGACTGGACGCACCGATCGGCAACGGATCGCTATCCAGCGGCGAGAACGCGGCGGGATACCGAGGACCGACCTGGTTCGCGCGCACCATCGATGGCGGCCTGACGTGGGAGCCGGCGCGCCAGATCTTCGCGCCCGGCAACAACGATCAGACGATCGGCAACCAGATCGTGGTGCTGCCCAACGGCACGCTGCTGGACGTGTTCACGCTGATCCATAACGACAACAAGATGAAAGTGAAAGGGCTCTCGCTCGCGGTGATCACCTCGACCGATCATGGTGCGACGTGGTCGAGCAGGCCGACGATCATCTCAACGATCTCTGACGTCGCGATCACCGACCCGGATACGGGAGCCGCGGTGCGATCGGGTGATGATCTGGCTGAAGTCGCCGTGGACAGGGCTAGTGGCAAGGTCTACGTGGTGTGGCAAGACGGTCGCTTCTCCGGCAAGGGCGAGGTGGCGTTCTCGCAGTCCGCGGATGGCGGCACGTCGTGGTCCTCTCCTATCCGGATCGCCGGCTCACCCGGCGTGCAATCGTTCACGCCCGGGGTGGCGGTCGCCTCGAACGGAACCGTGGGAGTGAGTTACTTCGACTTCCGCAACAACGTGGCGGGCGGTGGCGCCACTACAGATCTGTGGCTGGCGCACTGCCACAGCTCCTGCACCAGCACCGCCGCGTGGACATCCAGCCACGTCTACGGACCGTTCAACTTGGAGAACGCGCCGGTGGCCCGAGGCTACTTCTTGGGCGACTATCAGGGGATCGCCGCGGTGGGGCAGTCGTTCCTGCTTATGGACGCGGTGGCTGGGAGCTCGGCGAATAGCTCGGATATCGTCTTCGTGAAGGTGAGCCCGTAGGGCGGGACGGTGGGCGGCGCGCCGAGGACTACCGCGAGATGGCGTCGCGTTCGATAGGGCAGGACATGCAGCGCGGACCGCCACGACCCCGACCCAGTTCTTCGCCCTCGATGGTGATGACCTCGATACCGCCGTCGCGCAATCGACGGTTCGTGTCGATGTTGCGTTCGTAGGCGATAACGACGCCGGGGGCGATCGCCAGGACGTTGTTGCCGTCGTCCCACTGCTCTCGCTCGGCTTGGAACCGGTCACCTCCGGTCTCGAACTGCCGGATCGCCGGCACGTCCAGCGCTCGGGCGATGGCGACGAACAGGTCGTCCTCTTCTTCGATCGAGAGTCCGTCCAACCCGGGCCGGATCACGTAGGTGGTCATCGCGTCGCGGATGTCGGGGAAGATCGTGAAGGCGTCCACGTCCAGCTGGGTCAAGACCGTATCCAGGTGCATGCTCGAACGCTGCGCGGGGAGGTCCACCGCGATCACCTGGGTGGCGGCGCCGGCGTCGAACAGCCGTTGGGCCAGCATCTCGACGGCGGCCGGTCGTGTTCGTTCGCCCATGCCGACCAGTAGCGCGCCGTTCCCGATGACCAGGGCGTCGCCACCTTCCAGGAACATCGGTCCGGCGATCCGATCGCTCCAGATCTCGAAGTCCGCCTCTGCGAAGAGCGGATGGTGCCGGTATACCGCTGAGTAGTGGAGTGATTCGCGGTCGCGCGCAGCCATCGCCATCGTGTTGATCGAGACACCTGCGTAGATCCACGCGGACGTGTCGCGCGTGAACATCTGGTTCGGCAGCGGCGGCACAACGAACCCACGGCGCATCCTCGCCACGATGCTCTCGCTCTTGAACGGCAGTTCGTCGAACGTCACGCCGGCGATGAGATGTTCGGCCAGCTGAGGTGAGGGAAGCGCCGTCAGCCACTCGCGCACTGCGGGGCCGAGTGTCGGCCCCAAGAGCCGGGGCTCCAGGCTCTGCACTAGCTCGGTTCGGACGGCCTCCTGTTCCAGCACGTCGGTCAAGAGGTCCTCTAAGTAGAGGATCTCCACGCCGCGATCGGTTAGCGTCTGCGCGAACGCGTCGTGCTCTTCTCGCGCGCGCTGCACCCAGATCACCCCGTCGAAGAGCAGCTCCCGGGCGGTCGAGGGGGTAAGGCGTTTCAGTTCCAGGTCGGGGCGGTGCAGGATGACGCGTCGAAGCGTGCCCACCTCCGAGCC
>JAYVBZ010000044.1:0-2443 GCA_043750215.1 Actinomycetota bacterium | reverse complement strand
AAGAACACGGTGGACTCCATGCCGCTGGCGGCAGCCGTGGTGGCCAGGATGGTGGTCGGCCAGATGCGATCCAGGTCCCCGCCCCACGCGATGATCGTCAGCTTGTTCTTCTTCTTGATCTGTCCGCGTTGTTCGGCTTCCAGGGCCTCGACGCGGGCAAGCAGGTCCGCGTAGCTGGGGGCGATGCCGGTCTCGGGGGTGAGCGCGGCGATGCTCATGTCAGACCTTCCTGATCACGTAGCGGAACTCGCGGTCGCCCGATTCCTCGGACTCGAGCAGCTCGTTGCCGCTGATGCTGGCCCAGCTGGGGACGTCGGACTTAGAACCGGGGTCGGTGGCCAGCAGTTCGAGCAGGTCGCCGGCCCGGGCGTCCTTCAGTGCTTTAGCGAGTGAGACCAAGGGACCGGGGCAGGATTGACCTCTTGCGTCGACGGTACGGGTGATGACGTCCATCAGGGAAACCTCCGAAGAGAGCGCAGCGGATAGTGGGAGGGCGCGGCCGGGCGGTTACGCCTCGGGGCCGCGGCCGGGCATGCATCGACAGCAGACGCGGTCGGGGATCATGGCCCCCACGATGCCAGCTTCGCGTGTGCAAATCATTTGCAGGTGCAACAGCCTAGCTCAGGGATGGGATTCCGGCAAGGAACGGTGGGAACCGCCTCAGAAGGGCTTCAGGACCATCAGCCAGACGATGGCGGCGATACCCGCGGTCTCGACCACCGCGATCACGATCGGGCGGGGCGACGCCAGCAAGTGGTCCAGCTGCCCCGGCGTGACCTCGGAGCCATCCGCCACTGCCCGCCGAACCCGGATGTAGTACGGCACGGCCATCGGGAACGCGGCCACCAGCATCAGAGTGAGCAGGATGAGCGCGGTCCAGATCCATCCCTGGTCCCACCAGGCACCTTTGAACCCGTCTACGACGCCGGCTACCAGGAGCACCAGCAGCGACACGTACATCCACGGGCGCGTCGAACGGGAGAGGTCCAGCAAGGCGCGGATGCGTGCCGGATCGCGCTCCTTGCGCAGGCGAAGGGCCACCGCGGCGCTCGCGCCGTGCGCGGCCAGGAAGCCGAGCCCACCAACGATATGGACGTACTTCCACCATAGGTACATCGAGCGGCAGCCTACCGGCGCCCGGCGGCCGTCACCGTACCCGGGGGCGCGAGCGTCTCTTACAGACCGGCGCGGCCTTTCAGGGCTTCAGCGTCGAGCACGGCCACTTCGTGGCCTCGGATCTCGATCCAGCCCCGATGCTCAAAAGTGTGAAGGGCCTGATTCAAGCTCTGTCTGGAGCCGCCGACCATCTCGGCCAGTTCGCTCTGCGTGAGGCCGAGATCGACCGTGACCACGCCGTCGTGGTCGGCGCCATCGCGGTCCGCGCTGGTGACCAGGAGCTTGGCCACGCGTCCCTGAAGATCCAGGAACACCAGGTCCGAGGCCTGGTCGGTGAGTCGGCGGATCAGGGCGCCGAGCGTGCGGAGGAGGTCATCGACCGGAGTGGGGTAGCGGCGCATGACATCTAGCAGCGAGTTCCGGTCAAGGCCCATCAGGGTGGTGGACTCCACGGCCACCGCGGTCGCCGATCTGCGTCCTCCGTCCACCAGCGAGAGCTCCCCGAACACTTGGGGAGGGCGGAGCGTGGCCATGACCATCTCGCTTCCTTCGCCCGAGGACACGGTCACCTTTACGAGTCCTTCGACCACCACGTACAGGGAGTTCCCTTCCTCGCCCTCGCGGAACACCGCCTCGCCTTTGTCAACGGCCTTGGATACGGTGCGCTCGGCCAGCCCGAGCAATGCGTCGGCGGCCAGACTCCCGAACAGCTCGGTCTGGGCCAGGAGCTTGGCTGCCTTCTCGGTATCCACGCATCGCCTCCACCGCCAGCCTGGCAGGTGAGACGCCGTCGGCGCAACTGGGCGAGGACCTCTTGGAACGCCTCGACCGTCGGTTCTCCGGAACTCCGTGTAGCAACAGGTCGGCTAGGTCAGGTCGCGGGTGTTCTGCGCCAGGGCCATCAAGACCGTCTTCATCTGGAACACCGTCAGATCGGGGTGCTTGGCCAGGATGCGCGCGATCAGCCCGCTCACATGCGGGGTGGCGAAGCTGTTACCGGTGGCTTGGATGGTTTTGCCATCCAGCCATGCCACATGCAGGTCGATCCCCGGTGCCCCCCACTCGGCCGGCGGTGAGGGGTTGTAGTCGATGGAGAACGGGTCGGTGCCCGCGTGCGAGGCCACGGAGAAGACCCCGGAATACTCGGCGGGGTAGCTGCGTCCGGGCTGGTTGCTGATGGCACAGACCACCATCACGCCCGCGAACGCGGCCTCATCGATCAGCGCATGCAATGCCGCGAAGTTCCGCCGGTTGGATGTGCTGAGGCTCATGTTCACCACCTGCATCCCGTGATCCAAGGCCCAGCGCAACCCCGCCGCGAAGATGA
>JAYVBZ010000043.1:0-4253 GCA_043750215.1 Actinomycetota bacterium | reverse complement strand
TCGAGTGTCCGACATGGAAGTGGAACGGCATGTTACGCACACGGGGCACTTCAACCTGGCCACCCGCGAGACAACCGCAGTGGATCTCATCTGGCGCATGCGACAGGCGGGCGGTATCAGCAATGTGGCTACGATCTTCACCGAGCTCGGAGATTTGGATGGCGACAAGCTGGCGCGACTTGCCGATCTGCGCGATAGGGCGACCGTCCGGCGGCTCGGCTGGATGTTGGAACGGTGGGGAGGCAACACCGACCTGCACTGGCTAGAGGTTCTTGCCCGTCCATCGGAAGGGGAGCCCAGCGCGTTGAGCCCGTCGTCCCCCAAGAAGGGTCAGGTCGATCGACGATGGGGTGTCGTAGTCAACACCAGTGTGGAGCCCGACCAGTGATCCCCAAGGCGTACATCACCCATTGGAGCAATCGTGCTCCTTGGCCAACCGAGTCACAGATCGAGCAGGATCTCATCCTGTCGAGGCTCATCGTAGAGATCGCCAATCACGACATGCTCGGTGCCGAGCTGGCGCTGCGAGGTGGCACGTGTCTTCACAAACTCCATCTGGCTGCACCTCTGCGCTACTCCGAGGACCTGGACTACGTCCGACGGACGGAAGGCGGCGTGGCTCCGATCATGGCCGCCATCCGAGAGGTCGCTACCGGCGCGGGCCTGGTTGAGAACGGATACGAACAGAACTTCCAGATGGTGCACATGGTGTTTGACGCTGAACCCACTTCCGGTGTGGGTCGGATCCGCGTCAAGGTCGAGACCAACATCCTCGAGACCGACAGCTTCGAGCCGAGAGAGACGCTCCCGTACCAAGTCGATTCCCCCTGGTGGGCGGGCGCCGCCGATGTCCCAACATTCTCGATCGAAGAGCTCATGGGTACCAAGTTCCGTGCGTTGTACCAGCGCCGCAAGGGGCGCGACGTGTTCGACCTATGGTTGGCTCTGACCAGGCTTGATGTTGACGTGGAGCGGATCATGGGCGCCTTCAGTCACTACATCGGTGACAACATCTTTGGCTTCTCCGCCCTCGCGCGAAACTTGAAGGACAAGCTGGCCAATCGCGAGTTCCTCGTCGACCTCGACCAGCTACTGGTGGAGATCCCGGATGGCTACGTCATCGACACTGCCACGGACCTTGTAGTGGAGCGGTTGGGCGTGCGTCTCAAGGGAGCACCCGCTCTTGCGGACATCGAGGGCGGGGCCTGGCGAAGGTAGCCGGGGCCGGACTCACTCCGTAAGGAACCCTGTAAGTGCCTCGTTCAGCCGGGTCGGTGTTCGCAGGCTCACGACGTGATCCGCATCCTCGAAGGTGACCAACCGGGCATCCGGGATCCCCGCGGCGATCAACTCGCTGCACCTGCGCATGGACGGCGGATCGTGCGCGGCAATTGGTTCGCGTGATCGAACTCCTCCCCCGCCGCGTGCCGGTCCTGTCCTACGGCCCGACCACCTCTGGGGAAGTCGGTGGAATGCTCCTATCGGTGATATTTGCGATCCAGTATCTCCTTATTCACACGATGTACTGGCTTCCAGATATCTGATACCATCGCGCCAGTACCCCCTGTAACAAGGGATCTGGAGGCCCGGTCATGTCATCGATAGCAGGCATCGGCTCTGCGGGCCGCAGCGAGCTGGCAACCGTGCTCGCGGGAGGCCGTCGATTCGTCACCCCGACCGATGTCGTCGAAGCGTTGAGGGTCGATCCCGATGCGGCCACCAAACGGCTCGCACGCTGGGCTGCAAACGGTTGGCTCCGACGCGCCCAGCGCGGTCTCTACATCCCGGTGCCGGTCGACGCGGAGAACCCAAAGACCTGGTCCGAGGACCCGCTCATCGTCGCTGATGCGGTCTGGGCGCCCTGCTACTTCACCGGATGGACCGCCGCCAACCACTGGGCGCTGACAGAGCAAGTGTTCCGGACGACGGTACTGAAGACGGGGACGCGGGTACGCACTTCGTCCGTGAAGATGCTCGACCACGACTACCTGGTGGTGCATGTCGATCCCGCAGCCATGTCGTGGGGGGTGAAGAACCTGTGGAAGGACGAAGTGCGACTTCGCGTTGCGGATCCGGCGCGCACCGTCATCGACATCCTTGACAGCCCGCGCCTCGCGGGAGGGATCCGGCACGGCACGGAGATCCTCTTGGCCTACCTCGACGAGCACGACAGCGAGACCCTGATCAGGTACGCCGAGAAGTTGCACAACCGTGCCGTGTTCAAGCGGCTCGGCTACGTCACCCAAGCGCTCGGCCGTGACCCGAACCTCGTGGCAGCGTGCAAGGAACGGATCTCTACCGGTATCTCGGCGCTGGATCCCGACGGGCCCCAAGGCGGTCGCCGCACGATGGAGTGGAACCTTCGCATCAACGTCCGGATAGCACCCGAGGATCCAACGTGATCCCCGCACGCGAGATCCTGAACCTGCGCGGCGAATGGTCTCTAGATACGGGGGTCATCGAGAAGGACTACGTCCTGGGATGGCTCCTAGCCGGCATCGCACGTGAATCAGCACTCGCAGACACCTGGGTGTTCAAGGGTGGAACGTGTCTGCGCAAATGCTTCTATGAGACCTACCGGTTCTCCGAGGATCTCGACTTCACCGTCCGTGCGGGAGGCCCGGAAGCTCCCGAGGACCTAGTCACCATCTTCGGCAGGATCGGAGCCTGGCTCGCAGACGAGGTGGGCATAGAACTCGTGGTCGACGAAGCGTCCTTCCGTCGGCGGAAGAACCGGCGAGGGAATCCAACGACCCAATGCCGCCTCGCGTACCGCGGTCCGAACCCGCCGCCGCAACTCCCCAAGGTCAAGATCGACATCACGTCGGACGAGGTGCTCGTCCACTCTCCCGTCCTCCGCGAGATCGGACATCAGTACAGCGACACTCCCCTTCCGGTCCAAGGCGTGGCCTGCTACACGCTTGAGGAACTCTTCGCTGAGAAACTACGCGCGCTCAGCGAACGCTGCCGCCCGCGGGACCTGTACGACGTGGTGCATATGCACCGCCATCCAGACCTTGCAGGCGCTGCGCCTATCGTTGCGGCCGCGCTGGCGGAGAAGTGCACGCACGCCGGCATCGCCGTCCCCGACGCCGACTCGATCCGCTCATCGCCGTTCCGTGAAGAGATCCAGACCGAGTGGGAGAACATGCTGGGTCATCAACTCCCGCGACCGTTGCCGCCGTTCGCGGAGTTCTGGGCCACGCTGGATGACGTGTTCGGTTGGCTGGCGGGTCGCGCAACGCCGCCCGTGCTGACGCGGGTCGGCGGCGACGATCTCGATCCGGTTTGGAGAGCGCCACGGGCGATCACGTCCTGGCGCGCCGGGTTCCCCGTGGAACTCATCCGCTACGCCGGCGCCAACCGGTTGAAGGTGGATATCGACTACCGCGCCGAGGATGGACGGGTGGGCGCCCGTCGCGTCGAACCGTATTCGCTTCGCCGGACAAGAGACGGCCACCTGCTACTGATGGTGCTGAACGATCGCGGGCTGACACGGAGCTACAGGGTGGACCGGATCGCAGGAGCCCGGCCGACCGAAGAGACATTCCGTCCCCGCTTCTTCGTCGAGTTCTAACGGAAACCCACGGCCCCAGCGTCCACCTCGCATCGGACCAGCGCGATAGCGCTAGCCGCTGTCGAACTCCCCTACCCCGCGGGCGGGCCTACGTCCGTGAGGAACCCGGTCAGGATCGCGTTCAGCTGGGCCGGGGTTCGCAGGCTTACGACGTGATCCGCGTCGTCGAAGGTGACCAACCGGGCATCCGAGATACCCGCGGCGATCAACTCGCTGCATCTGCGCATGGACGGCGGATCGTGCGCGGCCATCACCACGAGCGCTGGCACCCGGATCTCCCCGAGGCGACCGAGCGCGGGAGGGTCCAGCGCCTCGATGGCGCTCTCGTCCATCGTGAGTTCGTGGATGTTGTCCATCGCGATCGAGCGGATCCGCGCGCCGGCCTCGTCCTCGGTGCCGAGCGGCGCCCAGACCAGCGAGAGTTGGAGCTCACGCGCACGGACGTGGTCCCCCGCCTCCATCGCCTGCTCGATCGGTGGCCATCGCTCCTCCCACCAGGCCTCCTCGTCCTCGGTCTCCTCGACCCCGCCGAGCGCCGATGCGATCGCCCCGAGCGCCCAGACGCGGCCGGGGAACTCCAGGGTGGTATCTATCGCGATGGCCCCTCCCATCGAACCACCGACCAGGGCGGTGGTCTCCACACCCCGGGCATCAAGCAGCGCCACCACATCGCGCG
>JAYVBZ010000042.1:0-2135 GCA_043750215.1 Actinomycetota bacterium | reverse complement strand
GACAGCGCCGCTTTCTCGATCTCGAGCTGGCGGATCCTGCGTTCGACCTCGTCGATCTCCACCGGCATCGAATCGATCTCGATGCGCAGGCGGCTCGCGGACTCATCGATCAGGTCGATGGCCTTGTCGGGAAGGAATCGCCCGGTCACGTACCGGTCCGAGAGCACGGCGGCGGCGACCAGCGCCGGATCTTGGATCCGCACACCGTGGTGGACCTCGTAGCGTTCCTTCAGACCGCGGAGGATGCCGATGGTGTCCTGGACGCTCGGCTCTTCGACCAAGACGGGCTGGAACCGCCGTTCCAGAGCGGGGTCCTTCTCGATGTGCTTGCGATACTCATCCAGGGTGGTCGCCCCGATGGCGCGGAGCTCGCCGCGAGCGAGCATGGGCTTGAGCATGTTGCCGGCATCCATCGAACCTTCGGCCGCGCCCGCGCCCACGATGGTGTGGAGTTCATCGATGAACGTGATGATCTGCCCTTCGGAGTCGGCTACCTCTTTCAGGACTGCCTTCAGCCGCTCCTCGAACTCGCCGCGGTACTTCGCACCGGCCACCATGGCGCCGAAATCCAGGGCGATCAGACGCTTGTGCTTGAGCCCCTCGGGCACGTCGCCATCGACGATACGAAGCGCGAGACCTTCAACGATGGCGGTCTTTCCCACCCCCGGCTCCCCGATCAGGACCGGGTTGTTCTTCGTTCGGCGGGAGAGAACCTGGATAACCCGACGAACCTCTTCGTCGCGCCCGATCACAGGATCGAGCTTGCCGTTCCGAGCGGACTCCGTGAGGTCACGGCCGTACTTCTCCAGGACCTGGAGCTTCTCCTCGGGGTTCTGGTCGGTGACCCGGCGACGCCCGCGCACTTCGGCAAGCGCGGCAAGCACACCGTCGTGGGTCAGGCCGGCATCGGTAAGGACGCGCGAGGCGGCGGTGTCGGGTGCGGCCAGCATCGCGAGGATCACGTGTTCGGTTGATACGTACTCGTCGGTCAACGCCTCTGCTTGGGCCCCGGCGGACTCGAGGAGGCGCGACGTCGCCGCCGACAGTCGCGGATCACCACCGGATCCGGCGTAGACCTTCGGGATGCGATCCAGTTCGTCCTGGGTCTTGGAGCGGATGGTGCTGGGGTTGGCGTTGAGTTGATGGAGCAGCGGATAAACGATCCCCTCCGGATCGCCGAGCAGCGCCATGAGCACATGTTCGGGTTCGATGCTCTGGTGGTTACGGGCGACGGCCTGCGCATGTGCTTCCTGCAGGGCCGCTTGCGACTTGATGGTGAGCTTGTTGGGGTCCATGTCAGGTCACGTCCTCGTGGTCAAGCTTCGTCTTGGCATACATCGCGTAGTCAGCAGGAGGGTGATCGCCCTTCGGCGGCCAGAAACCGCGGAGCACACCTTCGAACATGAACCCGGCAGCCTCCGCAGCCCGGCGCATCGCCGTATTCCCGATATCGGTGTTGAGCTGGACGCGATAGGCATCCTGATGATCGAACAGCTGCGCCGTCATGAGGGCCAACGCCTCCCGGCCGACACCCTTGCTCTTGTCGGCATCCTCGAACACCACGATCCCGATCTCGAAGAGACCAAGGAGATACGCATCTTGGCGGGCCTGGATGTTGCCGATCCCGTGGCCGTCGATCTCGATGACATAGTCGAGCGCTGCGAAGGCTGCCTGGCCTCGGAAGCGATCGCGGAGCCGACGCAAGACATCGGCCTCGGATTCCCCCTGCTGGGCCCACGGCATGGATGCGCGCGCGACCGAAGGAAGATCGGCCTCGGTGATGGGTCGAAGCGTCACCAGGGAGCCGACCAGCGTCCTCATCGGTTCCCCCGTTCCCACGGTGGAAGGAACACGCTACCGAGAGGAACGATCTGCGCGCCGGTCTCTCGCACGTGGGTGCGCCTGGATGCGCGACGCGAGATACGGAGCTGGTGCTCCAGTTCCTCGGCTCGGCGGCGCGCCGCGTCCAACTGTGCTCGCATCTCGATGATCATCTTCACTCCGGCCAGGTTGATGCCCTCGTCCTGGCTCAAGGCTTGGATCTGGCGGAGGAGTTCGATGTCGCGATCGGAATAGCGCCGGGTGTTCCCGGCGGTTCGCTGCGGCTGCACAAGACCCTTGCGTTCGTAGATGCG
>JAYVBZ010000041.1:0-2047 GCA_043750215.1 Actinomycetota bacterium | reverse complement strand
TGGGTTTTCCATGCAGGTCGGGTCTGACTGATGAACGAACCAGTGATCGAGTCCCGTAGTGTGCCCGAACTCATGGCAGGCCAAGCTCTTCTTCTGATTGGCCGTATATGTGATGAGGTAGGTATTGAACCTCTCGTGCCAATGCTTGCAGACGTTTCCACTCCAAGAGATGCAATCCGAAATCCCGTACCAACCTGTGTCGCCGTAGTCGTTCACATAGACAGCGACATCGGAGTTGTCATGAGACGAGACGCGAGTGGAGTTGATGTCCGTCGGATTGAGTTCGTTGACGCGTGCGTCCTCGGTGGCGTCACCCAAGCAGTACCGAGGCTCGCGTCGTACCAGAACCTGGGGTGATTGTTCTCGTTGTAACACCAGTTTGGACAGCCGCCATCGATGGTTGGGCCAAAAGGATTCGCCCCAGCAGGTCCCATCAACAAGGTGACAACGAGGACCGCACCGGCGGCAGCGAACAGATGCACAACTTTGCTTCTCATGACCGCCTCCCCCGCCTGCGCCCCGGACCTCGCCAATCGGGCCCGAGCGTGCTCGTTGCCTCGCCCGCCGAGCCGCCGTATTGTACCGTCGCGTCAACGCAACCTCTTACCTGACGCACACCTACTCGCCCCAGACCGTCAGTCGCCCGCTGCACCGCCCCCCTGGTCCCGGCCGGGAGCCCCCCTTCCCGTTCTCCCGGCCACTCTGCCCGTCTTCCTTCTCCCTTCGCGTCAAAGAGGGCCCGGGATCGGAAGAGGTGGGGACGCCTACCCGAGGGCGTTCGCGATGGCGAACGCACCGTCCACGGTCCAGCGGTCCGCGATCGGATCCATCGCCGTCTTCCACGTCGAGAACTTCGCGACCACGGTCTTCGAGGGCATGTGCACGAACACCATCTGCCCGTTGATCCCGAGGCCCGCGTAGGCGGGCACGTCGGGCGCCAACACCCACCACTTGTTCCGATAGTGAGCACCCGGCCTGCGATCGGCGGAATCCGCGCCCAGGGCGAACGCCTCTACGCCGTCGGAGGCGCCGGTGACGGTGTCGGCGATCCAGGTAGCCGGGACGACGCGCCGGCCTCCCCGCGTCCCACCGTTCGCGAATAGCAGCCCGAAGCGGGCGAGGTCCCGGAGCGTCATGCACGCACCGCCGTCCGCCATCGCGTTCCCGTGCCCATCCACAGTGACATCGGCATCGAACTCCGCACCCATGGGTCCCCACAGATTCGTAGAGATGAGCTGAGCCAAACGGGCACCGCCGGCACGCTCGATCACCCAGCTCAGGACGTCGGTGAGGACCGAGCGGTATCGGAAGGGTCCGCCGTGTTCGCCGTCGTTCTTCAAGGTCGCGAAGTAGGCCGTGGCGTCGGCAGGAAGACGGCGCTTGGTTGGCGGCCGCCACAGATAGATCTCTTCGTACACACACACATCGGCCTCGCGGTCCGCATAGTCCTCGCTGAACCGAGTGCCCGTCCGCATGTCCAACAGGTGTTGCACGGTCGCCCCATCGAAGCTGGTGCCGCGAAGTTCCGGCAAGACATCCGTGACCAGCGATGTTGCGGAGAGCTGCCCACGATCGATGAGGATGCCGGCGATCGTCGAGGTGATGGACTTGGACACGCTCATGAGCAGGTGCGTCGTATCCGGTGTCATGCCGTTGAAGTACTGCTCGCACACAACCTTGCCCCGATGGAGCACCATGAACCCATCGGTAGCCGTCTCCGCCAGCATCTGCCCGACGGTCAGTGACTTCCGGCCAGAGGCGAACTTGAGGCCGTTGAGGTCGCGCTCGGCCCGCGGGAGTTTCCACACGGGGCCATCGCCGCGCGCGATCCGCGCCGTAGGGATGAGGTCGCGTACGTGTTGGAACCCCCACCGGTTGAACGGCGGGTCCTGCCAGTTCGCCAACGTGACTAGACGCTCTGGAGCTGGGGGCGTCCCCTCCATCAGATGGAGCTCGGCAGCAGTCCGATAGCGTGGCATCGCGCGCGAACCTACCGCCGGCTGCCCCCCCGTGACAAACGAACGACCCCGGGCCCCCACCTAGACTC
>JAYVBZ010000040.1:0-11271 GCA_043750215.1 Actinomycetota bacterium | reverse complement strand
GGGGCGTGGGAGAACTGCGCGAATCTTCCGCAACGCGGCCCGTTCGCCTGGGACGGCTCCTGGCCGCTCCCACCGTTGGCTGGCAGTCAGAGCACGTCTGGAGCCCAACGGGGGCCAACGATTGGGAGCCGGCCGTCGCAACCGATCCGACCCCCGGTTCCGATTGGGTCTACCAGCTCACGACGCGCTACGGTGGGCCGAAGGCCTGCAGCGCCTGTCCAGGCACCGCGATCATCTTCCGGAGCTCCAGCGACGCAGGTGCGACATGGGGCGTGGACAAGTTCATCTGCCCGTGCAAGAACGTGAAGGCGCAGAACGACCCCGTCATCGCGGTGAGTATCACCGGCGTCATCTTCGCGGTGTGGATGAACGACTACAACCCGGGGGTCGTCTTCTCCAAGTCGAGCGATCACGGCGTAACGTGGACCTCGCCGATCGCCGTGAAGGGCAGCGGGCTCAGCTTCACTGACAAGCCTTGGATGACCATCTCGCCGAGCGGGCAGGACGTGTATGTGGCGTTCAACTCATCCGACAGCTACGTCGTCGCCTCGCACAACTCCGGAGCATCGTTCGGGGCGCGGACCAAGACGAACAGCGACTCGCTCTACTACTTCGCTGAGGGCGGCGCAGTTGCCCCGAACGGGAACGTCTACTTCGCCGAGAGCGCGGAGAACCAGAGCGCGACTGGACCCGTGCAGATCGTGCTGGTGAAGTCGACGAACGGCGGCATGTCGTGGACGCAGCAGGTCGTCGACACCAGCCAGCAGCAGCCGGCGTGCACCGTGCCATCGTGCGGCGCCGACTTCTTCGCCCCGTCGGCTTCGCTAGACGTCGATCCGGCCGGCAAGATCCTCCTTGCCTACTCCGCGAACAACGTTGCCGCCGCGAATAAGACGATGTACGCGCGGACGTCCATCGACGCCGGGGTCACGTGGAGCGCGCGGACCGACATCGGACAGAACACCGGCGACAACGGGTTCCCAAGCGTCGAAGCCACGGCGACCGCCGGGGACTTCCGGGTCGCCTGGCAGGATAGCCGCAGCGGGGTGACCGCCTGGAACACCTGGTACCGGGCAACGACCAACGGAGGGTCGACCTGGAGCGCCCAGGTCAGGCTCTCGGACGCCAGTGGTGGGGCCACCTACAAAACCACGAACGGGTACGCGTTCCCCTACGGCGACTACATGGACCTCGCCGTGAACAACAGCGGGCAGAACTTCGTCATCTGGGGCGAAGGCCCGAACTACGTCGGACCGGGCGGTACCTGGTTCGCCCGAGGAGCCTAACCTCCACCGCGCAACCACGAGCGCCGGCCCCAGAAGGGTCCGGCGCTCGTTCGGTTCCTGGGTAGGCTGACCCCATGATCGACGGCCTCCAGGTCCCCGAACTTCGAACCATCGACGTGGACGGGCCAGTGGCCTACCGCGAGTGGGAAGGGCCGCCCGAGACCACCTTCGTGATGGTGCACGGACTAGGTGGATCACACCTCTCGTGGCTCCAGGTGGGCCAAGGGCTCTCGGGACAAGGGCGCGTGGTAGCGCTCGATCTCCCCGGCTTCGGATTGTCACCGCGAGGAGGTCGCTCCTCGGCGCTCATGGGCCTTCGCAACACGCTCTCGCGCTTCATCGGAGAGATCGCCACCGGACGCGTGATCCTCTGCGGGAACTCCATGGGCGGCGCAGTGGCGGTCCTGCAAACAGCTGTCGAGCCCGACTCCGTGGACGGCATCGTGCTGAGCGGATCCGTGTTCCCCTGGGCCAAGGGCGGCATGCCACACCCGCTGGTGCTGGCCACGTTCGCGTTGTACGAGAGTCGCCTCGGCGAACAGTTCGTGACGGCGCGCGGCGCGTCGATCGGCCCCGAGAAGAGCGTTCGACTCAGCTTCAGGATCATCGCCGCGGATATGCGTACGATCCCCGACGAGGTCATCCAACGTCACGTTGACCTGGCGCGCGAGCGCCAGAGAGACCCCGACGCGATACCTGCATTCCTGGAAGCGGGGCGTTCCCTCATCCGGCTGGGAAGGCAGCCGTCAGCGATCGCCAGAGCGCTTGACCCCATCACGGCCCCCGTGCTGGTGCTCCACGGGCGACGAGACCGATTGGTTCCGGCCGCTTTCGCCGAAGCCGAGCTTCGACGCCGACCAACGTGGCGAGGGCGGATCTTCCCCGATCTGGGCCACGTGCCGCAGATGGAAGCGCCCGGCCGATGGATCGCTGAAGTGGCCGACTGGCACGCCGGCATCCGCCGGGACAGCTGACGAAGACGCGGAAGAAGGTCGTGGCCTTGCGGGCCTCCGAGAGCGTACGCTCATGGCCGTACGATGACCGGGGGGTTATAGCAGTGGTCGAGATCGAGGTCACACGCGCCGACGTCGAGCAGTTCATGTCCAGGTTCAACGTTCGCGTCGCCGAGGATGACACGGCCACCGAGCACGTGGTCACCCTCTCAGGCACGGACTACGAGCGCATCGGCAAGGGCTATCGCTCGCCAGAGGCGTTCGTACGGGAGTGCTTCGCGTACATGCTGGAGCGCGAAACCAAAGACCAGATCATGGCGTCGTTCGATATCAACCAGATCCGTACCTACTTCCCCGAGTTCGAGCTGGACATCGCACACCGCGTGAGCGGCTGACCGCTACTCCTGCACCAGGTCGTCTTGGGGCGCGAACTGATCCTTGATCCTGCGAGACCACGCGGCTATCACCGCGGTCAGGCCCAAGAAGACCACTCCCGAAGAGATCAGGATGGCGCGCGTACGCGTGGCGCTCCCCTCCACCCAGATGAAGCTGAGGATGAACGCCGGCACGATGAAGCCCAAGTTGTACGCGATATCGAACAGCGCGAACGCACGTCCACGGAAGTCGTCGGGTATGGCTTGCTGCATGATCGTGTCCGCTGAGATCTTCCCAAGGAAGAACGCGAAGAACCCGATGAACAACATCGCCGCGAACCCCAGGACGGACACGAGACCGCCGAACACGATGGTCCCGGCGCCCAGCAAGAACATCGACCCCAACAGCAACCGGATGGGAGGGACCTTGTCTTTCCATTTCTGCGCGAGCACCAGTCCCAGCGCGCCGCCCATGATCCCGCCGAGCCCCGAGAGCGCCAACGACAGCGAGTCCGCAGACGATCCCTGCACCAGGTTCTTCGCGTACAGACCGAACACGAACAGTCCGAACCCCCAGAACTGGTACCGCAGCATCTGGAACGACGACAGCCCCAGCGCAGCGGCCGGTCGGGCCGCAACCTCTTTCAGGCCGTCGGCAACCGTTCGCACTACGCGGGAAGCCTCATGCCAGAACGTGGAGTCATGCTCGCTAGTCTCCGTGTGGCGCATGCGCAGCGAGACGAACCCGACCGCCACGAAGATACCGGCACCGATGATCACGCCGGCCCACGACCCGACGATCCCCGCGAAGACACCACCGAACCCGATCCCGAGTACTTGGAAGAGCGCTCCTCCGGCCTGCGACAACGCGTTGCCCTGCAGGAGATCTTTACCCGAAAGGACGTCGGGGATAGCGGCGGACTTCACGGCGAGCACCACGCGCACCACCGATTGCGCGGCCAGCAAGCCGATGACCAACCCTGCGGTGGCGAGGGTGTCGCCCTCGCTTGTCCCCTTACCCAAAGGCAGCATGACACCCAACGCGATCCCACCAACGATGACGGACGTGATGATGTTGGACCACCACACCACTCGGCGCCGAGAGAATCTGTCGATGAAGACACCGACGAACGGGGAGATCAGCGTGTACGGGATGTAGAGCGCGAGGACGACCTTCAACAAGTAGGACGCCGAAGGGACGTTCTGGACATCGAAACCCTTCTCTCCGCCGAACACCAGCGCCTTCGCGATGGCTCCTTGCACCACCCCTTGCCCGGTCTGGGCCAAGAACTGCACGCCAACCAGGGTCGAGTAGTCGGGGTTCGAGAACTGTGAGAACAACTTGTTGAAGAAGTTGCCGAAGCTGGTGAGCTTGGTGGTGACGGGCTGCTTCGCAACGCGAAGCACCGCGCCCAGCCCCACGGCCAGTGCCACGACGGACCAGGCCTTGGTCGGGGTGAGCGAGCCACGCCAAACCGCGAGCAGGAAGATCCCCGATAACAGTGTCATGACGATGGACATCGCCGGGATCAGCGCAACCTTGCTCGGCGTGTCCTCTATCTCGAAGAACGGTGCGGCCAAGAGTCCGGGGAGCACCGCGAGCAGGAAGAGCCCCAGCAGCACGCGAAGCAGGTGCAGCGGATCGCCGAACGCTCCGGGGTGCGTGTCGATCGCAGCCTGCTCGGCCATCGCCGCTGCTTTCGCCTGCGAGATCACGTCGTCGGGGGGCGTCCACAATGTCTTGGTAGCGCCGATAGAACCCTGAAGGATCTGGACGTCCTCTGACACGGAGACGGCGGGCTCCGGCAGGGCGCTCAGGTCGAACTGTCCTCCGCTGGGTAGCGCCCCGATGAGATGCGGGATCAAGAAGACCAGGGGCTCCCCCGGGAACTCCTTCTCACGGGCCTGCAGCTCCGAGAAATAGCGGTAGGAGATGGTCGTATAACCGCACGCGAGCGGTGGAACGAACACCTTCGCCGGGGGTGAATCCACTGGTGGATCGCATCGCACGGCGTCGTGCGTGCCCGTCGTGGCTTTGTCCGAGAAGAAGTTGGCGAGCGACCCCAGGTACGTCGCCTGATACTGGTCGGCTGTACCTGGAAGGGCGGTCCGGAACACATTGGTGTAGGTCTTGGCCCAGCCATAGGCGGTGTTCGTGCCGTCGGGCTGGTTCTGGTCCGAGTAGTTCATGATCAGGACGATCGGGCGTGGGCCAGCAGCTTCAGCTGCCGCCGCCACGACGTGGACGGCGGCGAGCGAGACGCGCGCACCCTGACTCACGAACTGGCTCTTCTCCGATGTCCATCGATGTTGGAGACCGTCCACCACCATCCAACCCAACGCCCCGAACACCACCGCGCCGGCCAACGCACCGGCCGCCACTCGTTTCTTCTGCGTCCCCATCGCGAACCGGATGAGGAAATAGCCGCCCAGGCCAACAAGGATGATCGGCGCCGCGGTGGCGTTCATGAAACGGTAATAGGGCACAGGCTTGGGCGAGACCAGGAACGTGAGCGCTCCGATCAGCGGGAAGAGCCACCACACGGCCGCGATCTCGTTCGCCGGAGCGGGTTTCTTCTCCCGGCGAGACCACAGGATCACGCCGATGACCGCGATGAGCATCAGCGGCACGGTGATGATCGGGCGCATGCTGGTCACCCATTCGTGCAGCCGGTTCTCGAAGAACTGCTTCGTGTAGGGAGGCGGCGCGGCAGCGTCCTTGAGGTTCCCCGTCACGCCCCAGATGCCCGCAACCCACATCGAGAGGCCGACGATCATCCCGAACCCGACCGAAAGGAGCATGGGACCATCGGCCTTGAACGCTTGGCCCAGCTTCCACTTGCTGCTGACGAAGTGCCACGCGAATATCGCCATCAGCGAGATCCCGAACAGGGCACAGGTGGTCGGGTGCGTGAACGCTGCCGAGATGGAAAGGAGGAACAGCGCAACCCTTGCGCCCCAAGACGTCCGTGCGGGCCCAAGGAACGCGAACATCACGCACAGCGTGAACAGCATGGTGAGCTCGTCCAGGTACCCGACGTAGGGAGTGGTCAGGAAGATGGCCACTGTCGCGAGCATGGCGACCGGGATGAACAGGGAGTCCTTGCGGCTGCGGTACCCCGCGGCGGCAAGGGCCATCCCGGTCAAGACCGGCAGCCCGACCATGAGGAGCGCGGCGAAGCTGTACTGGTCGACGCCGGCGACGCGCTCCAGGAGAGCTCCCGCCATGGGCGCAGTGACGCGATAACCGCCAGAGAACACCGACGACGGTCCCCATTCCTTCGCGATCGATCCCGGGTCGGCCTCCAGGATCAGATTGGCGCGCCATGTGTACCACGCCGGGTCGCGCGTCGGTGCGGTGAGGGTTGGTGACTTGATCAGCTGGAAGCTGAGCGCGAACAGCAGGACCAGACCGAACCCCACGATCACGTACCACGAGGCGAGGCGCGTTGGACCTTTCGGAGACACGGTCGTGTCCGTACTGGGTTCGGTTGTCACTGGCCCCTCCAGGCAGCTAGCCGCCGGTCACAGATGCCGGCAGGCACGGAAGTTCGGTTAGGACTTTGGACGGGAACACGGCCTGATAGATCTGGTCGGTCCCGTGTCCGGGCGGGATCGTGTAGTACGAACGCGTGGCCTGCGACACCGTCATCGTTTGCATGAATGCAGCCACCGCCTCGGGTGTGACATTCAGTGCGGCTGCCTCCGCCGGGTCGAACCAGATCTCGCTCGGCCGCACCACTGTGAACAGGTCGACGCCGTTGTTGTTCGTGTCGAACTTCGCGTCGAGCAGCGAACGGACCTTCGTGGGGTCGATGGGGGCGCCGCCCGCAACTGCGGCCGAGTACTGCGATCCGTGGTCGGCCGTGAGCGTCATGGCCCACTGCCCCTTCCCAACCTGCTGGTTCAGGAAACCCACCAGATCTTTCAGTGCGGCGTCATTCGCCGCAACCGTGTCCTTCATCTCAAGGCTGTTGAGACTGGCGAGATGTTCGGTGGTATCGATCGCTTTGTAGTTGATGTAGAGCAGGTCCGGCACTGCGTCTGCCCCGAAGCCCTCCCGCTGGATCACCGCCCTGACGATGGATTCTTGGTACGGCGTCCGGGCAGGAGTATCGAAACCCGTGCGGAGCTGGGCGATCGAGCGTGTCCGCCAGATCCCGTCGCGCTTCCCGTCCTGCGCATCCAAGGCCGTGTTGTACTTCGAGATGTCCGGGAGGTTCTTGATGTAGCTCGGGAACGAGTAGTACGGCGCCATCGTGCTCACCAGGTTCCAGCTGACGGACTCGGCCCCACCGGTGGCTGCGTTCTCCACCTGCCGCATGATGGCGATGTCCTTGTCCCCACCGTTGAAGAACGATCCGTGGCTCATCATCAGATCGTGCGCGGCAAGGGTGGCGAGGGCTCCCACGATCGGCTTGTTCTGGTGCGCGATGTCGTAGAGATCGCCGAACGTCGGCTGGAGCAACAGACCGGGCCCGGCCTGGGTCGGTTGCACGGTATGACCGTTCAGCCTGACGTATTCGTCGACGAACCCATTGTTTCGCGGATAGGCGCCGGTCCCGATCTCCGCGTGACCGGGTGGGGTATTCGAGGGAGTCGAGCCCACCCACGCGTGCGGGAACCATGCGCCTTGCGTCGACAGCGACTTCAAGAACGGCCACGACTTCGGCCATGCCTTCAAGACATCTTGACCCGCCGCATCCCAGACGAGCGTGACCAGCAGCTTGGGCACCTGGCGTTGCACGGCAGGCAGGAGCGCTTCGGTCAGCGGACGACCGTCGGGGGCTTTGAAGGGGAACTTCATGATCGCGCCCGAAGTGGGAGCGATATCCGTGAGGTAGGCGTTCTCGTTGTAGACACCCGGCTTCACGATGCCGGGTCCGTAGAAGAGCAGCGGCACGTTCTGTAGATGGTCGTAGGGACCGGAGTGGGAATAGCCGCCGTCCACGATGTTCTGGGGAGGCGGCACCATGATCACGTCGCCGCTCCAGTCCGGCCGGTAGCCGTTCTCCAGACGGGTGAGCCAGATCCCCGGCAGGCTGCACGCCTTCGCGATGAACGCCTGGTCTCCCGTCGCCGCCCCCGCGCCGGTTCCCGGATCGATCGAGAGGGCCACCAACGACACGGATGCCAGGATCAGCGCGGTGCTACGCCGATGCCGTCGGATCATTCCCGGTCCTTCCTCCTGAGGTGCGGCCGACTCCGGCAGCCACAAGCGGTGCAGTCTATCGGCTCATCGCGGGATTCCGGCCCGCAGGTCCATCTTGTGGCGAACGGCGCGGTAGCGTGGCCGGATGCCCCGTCGCCTGGTCAGCCTCCTGATCGCGTCCGTCCTCGTGGCTGCGCCGGCCGTGGTGCTCCGCGTTGTGTGTGTGGGAAAGAGCTGCGGATCACCTACAGCTGCGCAGGCCCGGGTCCCGTTCTGCCCGCTCCCCAACCGACTGAAGACGCTGATCGCCGCCGGGTATCGAGACGGCAGATCTCCCGAGGTTCTCGTCGTTCCGGCCAGCCCCCAGATCGCCGGCGGGACATCCCCGAACGCGGCTGGCGTGCCGTGGCCGGCGGCGAGTCCAGAGCCGGACACCAGCGTCCCTATCGTCTTCACGGGCTCTCGTGTCCAACACATGCCACTCCCGGCAGGAACGGGGCTGGACCAGATCGCGCCTACCCTCGCCGGGTTCCTTGGCTTCGATCGAGCGCACCCCGAGGTGCGGGCAGGCAAGCCCATCCCCGGCGTGAACGCGGGTCTTACCTCGGCAGCCCCGAGGTTGGTGCTCGAGTTCGCATGGGTCGGCGTGAGCGGCAGAGGTCTGAAAGCCCTTCCCGCCTCGCGGACTCCGTGGCTCCACGCGCAGATGCGGATCGGTGCCGGGACGTTCCAGGGAGACATCGGCTCGGTGCCGCTGGACCCGGCTGCGACACTCACCACGATCGGGACGGGGGGCCTGCCGTTCCAGCACGGGATCACGGGCTCGCTCTTGCGCTCGCCCTCGGGCGCCGTCGTACCTGCCTGGGGCAAAGGGGCTCCGACATCGATCATCGCGACGCTGCCCGACGACTTCGATCAGGCCAAGGGACAGACGCCGAAGATAGCCCTGGTGGCGCCCGCACCGGAAGATCAGGGCTTGATCGGAGGGAAGTGGTACATCGGTCACGACAAGGATCTGGTCGAGATCGGCGGTAGCCCGGTTGCGAAGGTTCGAACGGCGCTCGCCAGCGGCCTCGGGTCCGACGCCACGCCCGACGTTCTGGGTGTGGTGCTGCAAGGAACACCGCGGGAGATGGACGCAGAGAGCGCCGCCATCCAGCGACTCGCCCTTCGAGCGGCCGGCGGGGCGGCCGGGATGGTCACCATGACGGCCGGGACGGGCGAACGAACCGTATCCAGCCAGACGGGCACAGACATCGCGTCCGCTGTTGATGACAAGCTGAGTGCTCAGGTCATCGCCGCGAGCGCGCCCGGCGGGCTGTTCCTGGACTCCGGCGTCCAAGCACAGGCGCACATCTCCTCTCAAGACGTCGTGGACGCGCTGCTGCCCCCGGGTGGATCCGGCGCCGGTGAGACCCCGAGCTCGCCGCACCTCGCTCTCGCCGATGCGTTCCAGGGGTTCGCGGTCTCGTTCCGGAGGTACTGCTGATGGCGGTGCGGAGCGCCTCACGCCGCCAGAGTGTGGTGACCATCCCCCGGCCACCCGATCCCTACCTCTCGGGCTAGCTTCGGCTAGCTGCAGTCCCGGCAGGTCCCGATCAGATCGAGTCGATGCCGAACCGAGGCGAACCCGGCGCGGCGGGCCAGCCGGTCCAAGGAGCTGTCCAGCCTTGCTTCCAGATCCGCCGGCAGGGCCACATCTTCCACGCGTCCGCATACGGAACAGACGAGATGATGGTGGTGGCCGGTGAGTTCCTCGGTCAGTTCGAAATGAGCGAAATCTTCGTCGGTGATGACGCGTCTGACTACCCCCACCTGCTCTAACACCGCGAGGTTCCGATAGGCCGAACTCTGTGTGAGCCCGCCCACCGCTTCCAGGATGGCCGGCATGGCCAGCGGGCTTCCCCTGTCGGCCAGGAGTTCAGTGATGGATCGGCGCTGGGGCGTGTAGCGCTGTCCGGCCGCGCGCAGCCTCGCTGCGACGGTCTCGTGGAACGCGCGCGCCGGCAGTGTGGCGGCCATCAGTGCCCTCCAGCCAGCGAACGGGGTGCGGCCTGCTTCGCCACCGCGACCACCGCGAAGACGACTGCGGCGACCAGGACGATCGCCCCACCGGGCGAGACCCGGAACGCTCGTCCGGCGCCGAGTCCGATCGCTGCTGCGATGGCGCCGATCGCCACCGCGGTCCACAGGGTCCCCCGGAACGATCGCGCGATGAGCTGGGCACTGGCCACCGGAAGGACCATGAGCGCGGCGATGAGGAGGATCCCGACGACACGCATGCCCGCGACCACGACACCGGCGGTCACAGCGGCGAGCACGAGGTTCGTCGGACCGACCGGAAGCCCCGAGACGCGCGCCCAATCTTCATCCGTCACGATCGCGAACAGGACCTTACGCAAACCCAGGATCCCGGCGGTGATCAGCACGCCGAGCGCCAGCACGGCCAGCACACCGCCCCACCCCACGGCGTAAGGATCGCCGAAGAGGTACTTCGTGGATTCGAAGTCGATCTTTCCGCCGTTGATCCGGCTCGCGAAGACGGCCCCAAGCGCGATGCCCGTGTAGAAGAACAAGGCGAGCGCGAGATCTCCGCTCGCTTTCTTCTTGGCGCGGAGCAACTCGACACCCACCGCCCCCACCACCGCGAACGCCAGCGCGGTCCAGACCGGCCAGATCCCGGTAAGCAGCCCCGCCCCGATCCCGGCGAACGCCACGTGCCCGACGCCGTCGCCAACCAGCGAGAGACGCTTCTGCACCAGGAACGTGCCGATCATCGGCGCGAAGATCCCCACGGCCACGCACGCCAGGAGGGCCCGCATCATCATCGGAGTCCCTCCAACCAGAGGGGCAGGTCCTCCCGGTGGATACCGAGCGAGACACCCGTAGCCGCAAGTTCATCAGGTGGACCGTCGAACAACACCTTCCCCTTGAGGACGACCACGCGGTCGAGATCCTTGGCGACCGCGGACAGTTCGTGGGAGACCAGCAGGACACCGGAGCCGTGCTCGTGGATCAGGTGCACGAGCGAATCACGGAAGCGGTGCTGCGATTCCCCATCGACGCCGGCCACGGGTTCATCCAGCACAAGGAGGCTCGGCTCCGATGCGAACGCGCGCGCGATGAAGGCCCGCTGCTGCTGTCCGCCGGAGAGTTCGTTGATGGGACGCCCGGCCATCTCGGCCAGGCCCACCGACTCAAGCGCGTGCGTCACGGCCTCCCGGTCGGCCGACGATGACGGCCGCCACCACCCCCGTCGCTTGAGCCGACCGGCGGCCACGATCTCCTCAACGGTGGCCGGCACCTCGCTGGCAAGCGTGGGGCGCTGGGGAACATAGCCCAGTCGCCACCGCTCCTGGAAGTCCTCCGGAGACCTCCCGAACAGTCGGACCGATCCAGCCTGCGGCGCGAACACGCCCAGTAGCACCTTCAGGAGCGTGGACTTTCCCGAACCGTTCGGTCCCACGAGCGCGACGAACTCACCGGGGTTCACGGTGAGCGACACA
>JAYVBZ010000039.1:0-1926 GCA_043750215.1 Actinomycetota bacterium | reverse complement strand
GCGTTGGCGAGCGCGGGGATCCACGTGCTGTGGACGAATCCACGAGGCTCGGTGGGCTACGGCGAGGATTTCGCGCGGGCGGTGGACGGTGGCTGGGGGGACCCGGATTCGAGCGACCAGTTCCTGCTGCTCGATCGCCTGGTGCGGCAAGGGATCACCGACCGGGGAACGATCGGGGTGCTCGGACTCTCCTACGGCGGGTACATGGTCCACTGGCTGCTCGGTCATTTCCCGGGCCGGTTCGCGGCCGGCGTCAGCGAGAACCCGGTGACCGACCTCGTTTCCGAGTTCGGCAGCGCGGACTTCGGAACCGACATCGGGAAGGCGGCCACGGGTAAGTCGCTCCCTTCCGATTCGTTCGAGAGCTGGCTCGAGCGCTCTCCGTACACGAAGATCCACCTGAACGAAGCGCCGCTCCTGCTGTTGCAGGCCGAGAACGATATGCGCTGTCCGCCGGTGAACAGCGAGATCCCGTTCGCGATCTTGAAGACCCTGGGACGCGAGGTCGAGATGATCCGCTACCCCGACGAGTCGCACGTCATGTTCGTCCTTGGCCGGCCGGACCGACGTATCGACCGACTGGAGCGGATCGTGGGGTGGTTCCGCCTGCACCTGCGTTGACCCGGTCGGTGGACTTGCGTTCATCAACCTCAAGGCCCTGCATCGTGACCCGATCCAGATCGGCGGCCACGTTCGGGAGCCGTTCACCCTGACGATGGACCAGGTCCCCGTGACTACGGTTTGATGTTCTGGTTCACGCGGAACAGGTTGTCCGGATCGTAGGTCCTCTTGACCTGGACCAGTCGGTCGTAGTTCCCTCCGTAGTTGGCCTTGATCCGCTCCTGGTCGTCCCCGGCCATGAAGTTGATATAGCCACCCTCCTCAGACAGCGGCGCGGTGGCGGCGTAGTAGTCGCGAACCCAGGCCGTGTTCGCCTCGTTCTCGGCCGGATCGGGCCACATCCCGGCGATCACCGTCGCGAAGTTGGCGTCGCGATGGGCGAATGCGGTCTGGTCCGAGGCGACCCGGTGCACGGCGCCGTTGATCGGATAGATATGCACGGTCGAGTTCACCACCGGGACCTTGGGTCCGTGCTCAAGGTGCGCAGCGATGATGTCATCGGTCAGCTCCTTGACGAAGTTGGCCTTCCAGTAATGCTGGAGGCCGGCTGGCACCAGCGCATCGAACGCCGAGTTCAACGCCGGGTAGGGCATCGAACCGACATGCTCAGCCACGACGGGGGCGACCTCGCGCAGCGACTTTAGGTTGCCTTCTCCCTGGTCCGCCGGCCCACTCCAGCATGAGACGAACGCCAGGAATGTGTCACCGTGGCGTTCTTCGGGGATGAACGGCAACGGCGGCGCGATCTGGAACGCGGGGAACCCGCCGAACTGCTCGGGCGCGTCGGCGATGAAGTCGCGGTACCACCGCAACACATCGCCTGCGTCGGCGATCTCGAAGAACATGGGACCGCCATAGATATCGGTGACCGGTTGCAACCGGAACTGGAGCGATGTCGCGACGCCGAAGTTCCCGCCCCCGCCGCGAAGGGCCCAGAACAGGTCTTCGTGCTCACGTTCGCTCGCGGTGAGTATCTGTCCATCGGCGGTGACAACCTCCGCCGACACGAGGTTGTCCAGGGATAGGCCGCAGCCGCGGGTGAGATAGCCGATCCCACCTCCGAGCGTCAGACCGGCGACACCGGTCGTCGAGATGATGCCGCCCGTGGTCGCCAGTCCGAACTCGTGGGTCGCGTCGTTGAAGTCCCCCCATGTGGCGCCGCCCTGGGCACGAGCCGTCTTGGCGCCTGCATCGACGTCGACTCGGCGCATCCCCGACAGGTCAGCGACGACCCCGTCGTCAACCGTGCCGAAGCCCGGGACGCTGTGCCCGCCTCCACGGATCGCGAGCGCCACACCGTTGTCG
>JAYVBZ010000038.1:0-2112 GCA_043750215.1 Actinomycetota bacterium | reverse complement strand
AGGCAAGGATACGAAACCTCGAGGCCAGAGGGCATTCGCGCGATCTTCGGCTTCGCCCTATACTCGCTCGACCTGACCCAGGGTGGTCCCGATGCAGACACTTCTTCCCGCAGACGAACTCGTCGCGCTGAACATCGCGTTCGAACAGGCCGAGCCCGGCGAGATCTTGCGCTGGGCGCTGGAGTCCGCGGGGATCGAACGGATCGCCATCGCGTCGGCGTTCCAATCCGAGGGCACGGTGGTGATGCATCTGGCGACGCAGATCCGTCCCGACGTGCCGATCCTGTTCCTGGAAACCGGCTACCAATTCGCGGAGACGCTCGCGTTCAAGGCGCGGCTCACCGAGCGATTGGCGTTGAATGTCGTGGATGTGGTCGGCGAGTACACCGTCGAGGCGCAGGCGGCGGCGCTGGGTCCACGACTCTTCGAACGCGATCCGGAGCGGTGCTGCGATCTCAACAAGGTACGGCCGATGTTCGAAGCGCTCCGGAACTTCGACGCGTGGGTAACGGCCCTTCGCCGCGACTCTTCACCGACGCGCGCAAGCGCGCCGTTCGTCGATCAATACGAGATCGAACCGGGCCGGTGGATGATCAAGGTGAACCCGATGGCCACGTGGACACATCAGCGGGTGTGGCGCTACCTGCGGGAGCACGACCTTCCGCACAATCCTCTCTACGACCTGGGCTATTCGTCGATCGGATGTGCGCCGTGCACCCGCATGCGATTCGCGGGCGAGCCCGAGCGCGCGGGCCGTTGGGCCGGTAAGCCGAAATGGGAGTGCGGCATCCATACCGCCGCGGTTACGCGAGCACCCAGAGGGCCTCGCGGGCCAGCCTGACATCGAGCTTGAAGTGATCGCCCAAGGAGTCTCCATCGACCTGCACGGGGAAGGGTGTCTCGGACGTGATGCAGACGTGCGAGGCATCGTGGACGTAGGACATGTCGCGCCCCTTCACGTGCCGCGCAGAGCCGAACAATTGGAGCGCGATCCGCGGAACGCTGCGACGCTTCAGCTTGTGCAGCGAGAGCACGTCCAACCCGGTTCCGAGTGAGGCCTGCGGCGTGATGCGGATGCCGCGATCCTTGAAGTAGGTGTACGGGTCCGTTCGCCCGACCATCACAGAGAGCGACCGCTCGGGCTCACCCCCGTCCACCACCAGCTCCATGTCGGCCGCCTTCCCGGCATATCCGGCCAGCACTTCCCAGGCCACAGAACGCAGCGCCACGCGGTCATAGCGCGATTTCGTCTCGGGGAACTTGGTATCCAGTCTGCGCATCGCTGCGGCGTCGACACCGGCGCCGCAGTTCACCGCGAAGAAGTGCCCGTCGGCCAGACCCAGGTGAAGTGGCCGGGCCTCATCGTCAAGCGCGCGACCGATCAGTATCCCCGTCGCCTCCACGGGATCGGTCGGGATCCCCAGTGCTCGAACCAAGATGTTGGTGGCACCCCCGGGGATGAGGCCCAGCGCGGTCTCGGTGCCGGCCAGCGCGTTCACGGCTTCGTTGATCGTCCCGTCACCACTGAAGACGACCACGAGGTCGATCTGGTCGGCGACCGCCTGGGCTGCGAGCTCGCGGGCGTGCCCCCGCTGCTTGGTCTCGGCTACCTCCAGGCGGAAGTCTGCCGAGAGCGCCTTCTCGATCACCGCCAACATCGGGCGGCTGACCGTTCGGGCCACGGGGTTGACGATGAGGAGGAGACGGTGGAAACGCATGAGGACCTCACGAGTATCGCACTAGCCGCCGCTCACTGGCGGGAGGATCGCGACCTCGTCGCCCTCGGCGATCGCGACCTTTCGCGTCGCGCGTTCACCGTTCACTACGAACGAGCTCACCGCCGTGATCTGCGCGAAGCGTTCGGCGTGATCGGGGGGGACACTGGCGATGACGGCGTCCACGACCGCTCCTACCGACCGTCCGGAGACGGTGAGCTCGCTGACGCCGGCGAGCTCTCTCAACGCCGCGAAGAGACGGACCCGGATCACGTCGCGCGCGCCAGGAGCTCGAGGATGTTGCGCGCCAGCAGCTCGGCGAACCCCGGCTGGATCAGGTCTTCCGCGTGGCGACCGCCGTGGCCCAGGAGCAGACGCTTCGGTTCGCCGGCACGCT
>JAYVBZ010000037.1:0-9753 GCA_043750215.1 Actinomycetota bacterium | reverse complement strand
GGATCCTCGCCTTCTTGCTGTATCGATCAAGGCTGATCCCGCGCTGGATCTCAGGCCTGGGCGTCATCGGTTATCCGGTGTTGCTCGTGGGAACCGTCCTGGACATGTTCAGGCTGACCGATGCGACGAAGGGCGCCGGCTTGCTTGCGGCCGTACCAGGCGGCCTCTTCGAGCTGATCCTCCCGATCTGGCTCCTAGCCAAGGGTTTCACCACCTCCGGCCACGACCGAGGACGTGTCGCCCCGATCCCTGCTCGGCGAGTGCCTACTCGAACCGAACCAGGACGAGAACGCGAGGGGTGAGGTGATGCGAGCCATCGTCCAGGACGCCTATGGCTCCGCCGACGTTCTACGCCTGGCTGCGACCGACAGGCCCGACATCGCGGCGAACGAGGTCCTCGTGAAGGTGCGTGCAGCTGGGTTGGATCGGGGCACTTGGCATTCTATGACCGGCAAGCCGTACTTGATGCGGGTCATGGGCTTCGGGTTCCGTCGTCCGAAGAATCGCGTAGCCGGGTTGGACGTCGCCGGCACCGTCGTCGGGGTCGGCTCCGACGTGACCAGGTTCCAGGCCGGCGACGAGGTGTTCGGCATCAGCCGGGGCTCGTATGCCGAGTACGCGGCGGCACGCGAGGACAAGCTCGCCCACAAGCCGGTCGGTCTCAGCTTCGAGCAGGCCGCGGTCGTTCCGATCTCCGGGATCACCGCCCTCCAGGGCCTGCGCGATACCGGCCGCGTCGAGGCGGGACAGAGGGTGCTCATCATCGGTGCATCGGGGGGCGTCGGCACCTACGCCGTGCAGCTCGCCAAAGCGTTCGGAGCAGAGGTGACCGGTGTGTGCAGTGCCGCGAAGGTCGACCTCGTTCGCTCGATCGGCGCTGACCATGTCATCGACTACACCCGGGAGGACTTCGCCGATGGGGTTCCCCGCTACGACCTGATCCTCGACATCGGTGGCAACAACCGTCTCTCGCGGCTCCGGCGAGCACTCGCTCCCAAGGGAGCGCTCGTCATCGTCGGCGGGGAGGAAGGCGGGAAGTGGACTGGAGGCTTCGGCCGGCAGCTCCGGGCGGTCGGGTTGTCACTGTTCGTGGACCAGCGACTGACCATGCTGGCCTCCAAGGAGCACCACAGCCACCTCGAAGCAGTTAGCCGCTTCATCGAAGCCGGCCAGGTCGTGCCGATCGTCGACAGGACCTACCCGCTGGCCGAGGTACCCGACGCCCTGCGCCACCTCGAAGCCGGACACGCCCGAGGAAAGATCGCCATCACGATCTGATGCGCTCCCGGTCCCAACAGGTTCTTATCGATGATGGAGGAGTCATGAGAGACACGATGGATACGGTGGAAGCAACGGACCGGACGATGCGTGAGTCTGCGCTGGTGGCAGGCGTAGGGAGCCTGCTGACGGCTGTCTTGGCCGGTATCGCCAATTTCGCTGCGATAGAACGACTCGTTACCGAGGGCAACGCAACAAGAACAGCGCACGACATACTCGCGTCTCAGGGGTTGTTCCGTTTCGCGACGGTTGCTCTGGTGTTGGTAGCCATCCTTGATGTGATCGTCGCATGGGGACTCTTCGGATTCTTCAAACCGGTGCACGAGGGCGTTTCCAGACTCGCGGCGTGGTTGGTGGTTGTATCTGCAGCCGTCTTTGCGGTTGCGATCAGCCAACTCGTCGGAACACTTGACCTGTTGAGCAACGCCGACTACTTGAAGACCTTTAGCGCAGATCAGCTACGAACTGAGGCACTGATGAAGATCAATGCCTTCCACGATATCTGGGGCATCAGCCTTATCTTCTTTGGTCTTCATCTCTTGCTCATCGGATATCTGGCATACAAGTCAGGCTATGTTCCAAAGTTCTTAGGGGTCCTGCTCGTCATCGCAGGACTTGGCTATCTTGTGGATAGCTTTGGCGCATTGCTCGTTTCAAGTTACTCAGTCGAGGTTGGCGCCTTCACGTTCTGGGGTGAAGTCCTGCTGATGATCTGGCTCTTGGTCAAGGGCAGACGCGTTACTGCAAGAGAAGTCTCGACCACGCCAGAGAGGACTTCGCCGATGTCCGGCGGTATGACGTGAGCCTCGACATCGGCGGGAACAGCCGTCTCTCGCGGCTCCGACGGGCACTCGATTCGAAGCCTGCAGCGACGCGCGATGGATGACAGCCCACGGATCTGCGAGCTCGCGCAGCGCGCCGGACTCACCGTTCGCACGCATTGCGTTACGACGACCAGATCGGGCTCGTGCGGGCCTCGGAGCGGACGGAGGCCGGCCACCGGCGCTACTCCTCAGCCGACGTCCGCCGGCTGTACCAGGTCGTGGCGCTCCGCTCCCTCGGCGTGCCGCTCGCGCGGATCGCCCGCACGCTCGAGGGCGACGGGTTCACGCCGAAGGACGCGGTCACCGCCAAGCTGGAAGCGGTCGACGCCGAGCTCCTGCGCGCGCTGCGCCTGCGACGGCGCCTGGAGCTGATCCTCGAGTGTCTTGTTTAGCCGTAAGCGGGACCGCCATAGCGGCATCCACAGCGCTTTCAGTGACCGATGTCGTGCTCGCCAGCCTCGACGAGCCCGCTCTCGTAGGCGAAGACCACCACCTGGGCACGGTCGCGCAAGCCAAGATTGGTGAGGATGCTCGACACATGCGATTTCACCGTGGCGGCTCCGATGAAGAGCTCCTCGGAAATCTCAGCGTTGCTGGACCCACGCGCGATCGCAGCCACTACCTCGCGCTCCCGGTCCGTGAGACGTTCCAACCGCCCCGATACCACAGTATCGACGGCGAGCCGCTCGGCGAACTGGCCGATGAGGCGCCTCGTGATCGACGGAGCAAGCAATGCTCCGCCGTCGGCCACGGTGCGCCCGGCGGCGACGAGTTCCTGGGGTGGGATGTCCTTGAGCACGAAGCCGCTGGCACCGGCGCGCAGTGCTTTGTAGACGTACTCGTCTGGGTCGAATGTCGTCAGGATCAGCACCCGCAGTTCCCAGTCGGCTTCTTCGACGATCCTGGAGGTCGCCTCCAAGCCGTCCATATCCGGCATCCGGATGTCCATCAGGATCACGTCCGGGCGATGGGTACGTGCCGCTTCGATCGCCTCGAGCCCGGTGCCGGCCTCGGCCACAACTTCGATGTCGTCCTGGTGATCGAGGACCATGGAAAAGCCACCTCGTACCAACGCCTGATCGTCGACGACGGCGACACGGATGCTCACGACAGTCCCTCTCTTATGGGCAGATGCGCAACGACTTGGAAACCCCCACCCGGACGCGGACCTGCGTCGAGGCTCCCACCCAACAGCACTGCACGCTCGCGCATGCCGACGATCCCGTGGCCCGATCCAGGCAAGATGGTGGCGCCGCGACCGTTGTCAAGCACCTCGATGCCGATCCATGGTTGTCCGTGCTGAGCCGCACCTCGGTCCGAGCGTTTGGTCCTGCGTGCTTGAGCACGTTGGTCAGTGCCTCTTGAACGATCCGGTACGCGAACAGGTCCACGCGGACCGGAAGATCGGTCTGCACAGGGTTCATGGTGAGCGAGACATCCAGACCTGCGTCTTTGAACTGATCGAAAAGTCGAGGAAAATCTGCGAGACCCGGTTGAGGACCAAGCCCGTCGACTTCGGCTTCTGGTCGCAGCACTCCAAGCAGGTGGTGTAGCTCACCGAGCGCCTGACGTCCCGCCTGTTCCACCGCCTCCATCGCATGCAAGGCACCCTCCGGGTCGTCGGCGGCAACAGTCTTGGCGGCGCCTGCTTGCACTGTCATCAGGCTCACCCGGTGGGCAACGATGTCGTGCAACTCGCGTGCGATACGGGTTCGCTCCTCAGCCACTTCTCGGCGGGCTTCGGCTGCTTGTTCCCGTTGGAGTTGCGCAGCACCCTCTCCCCGGATCCGGATACGCCTGCCGATGTACCAGACCACGAACATCACGAAGACCCCGAACCCGATCTCCGGTGCCGTCGCCGTATGGATGAGGGTGGTCAACCCATGTACAACCCAAGCACCCACCAGTCCGATGTAGCTCCATCGGTCGTTGGTCTCGTAGCGGCCGACGCTATACAGCGCAACCAACATCGATATCCCGCCCAATTCCGAGTAGCCGGGTCCCATCGACAGGGCGATCAAGGTCACCCCCAACACCACCATGGTTCGGGATCTACGCCAGCACAGGACGCCGCTGCCTGCCGCGAGGATGAAGAAGGCAGCGATCGGGAGGCCGCCGGCAGAGCGAAGGACGAGTTTGTCCTGATTCGGTCCCACGAACGTGACGAAGACAGTCGCCAGGAATACGACGATAGCGAGGACAGTGTCCGCGGCGCGCGGCCAGCGAGTGAACGGTCCCTGTAGCTGCCGTGGAGCAAGGTTCGAGGGATACATCGACCCACCCTACGCCAAGGCTTCCGCCGCGGTCACCCTCCAACAGACGGTTCCCCGTCTCCGCCTCGTGGGGGAGTTTCGTCGACTCCAACCCTCGCGAGATCCACCTTTCGGGGGAGCCTCGAATCGTTCCAGCGGGCGGAGACAACGGCCGCGGCTCGTCATACCTTCCGTCCTGCCTATCGGGCGAAAGAGCTTGCGGAGCACAACAAAGGAGGACAGATCCGATGATGACCCCTGAATCGTTGGCTCGTAAGGCGATCCGCCACCCGTGGCGGACCCTCGTCATCTGGATCGTCGCCCTGCTCACCGCAGGGGTCCTGTCCTCGCTATTGCTCCACGATGCCTTGAAGATCGACGACAACTTCACCAACCAGCCCGAGTCCAAACGGGCCGCCGGTCTGTTGGAAGAGCTGCGCGGCTCCAATACTGGAACCGAGTTCGTGGTGGTCACCGCCGACTCGATGTTGAACGAACCCGAGTACCGGGCCTACGTCGACGAGCTGCAAACTGTGGTCGCGGCCCTCGGCCCGGACACCGTCCAACACGTCGGCAGCTATCTGACCAACGAGGGTCCCGTCTCCCAGTCCGGCCGATCGACGCTGCTGCCCGTCGCGTTGGCAGGGACCGACCACGCCGCTGTCGCCGCGAATGCCAAGGCGCTGGGTGACGCCGTGAAGAGCGTCGCAACTCCAGAGGGCTTCAAAGCGTTCGTCGCAGGTCATGCCACGCTGGAAAACGAGTTCATCAAGCTGGCTGAGCAGGGCCTTCAAAAGGGTGAGACCATCGGATTGGCGGTCGCTCTGGTCGTGTTGGTGTTCGTCTTCGGGGCGATCGTCGCCGGCCTGATCCCGCTCATCCTGGCCGTGACGGCGATCGTGATCGCCCTCGGTGCCGCCGCAGTGGTTGGCCTGGCGTTCGATCTGTCGTTCTTCATCGCCAACATCATCACCATGATCGGCCTGGCGGTCGGCATCGACTACTCGCTGTTCATCGTCTCCCGCTACCGGGAGGAGCGCGCCAATGGTCTCGACAAGCCGGATGCGATCATCCACACCGGCGCGACCGCCAGCAAAGCAGTGTTCTTCTCCGGACTCACAGTCGTTCTGGCTCTCGCGGGCTTGTTGTTGCTGCCCAACACGACCTTCCGGGGCATCGGTCTGGGCGCGATCCTCGTGGTGATCATCTCAGTGGCCGCCTCGCTCACGCTGCTCCCCGCCGTGCTCGCATTGATGGGCGACAAGGTCGATACGCTGCGGATCCGGGGCCGGAGGACGAGCACCCGACACGGACAGAGTCGCATCTGGGATCGGATCACCCGAACGGTCATGGGGCGACCCCTCGTCAGCTTGGTCCTGGGCGCAGGCATCCTGGTGATGGCCGCGCTCCCGTACCTCGCCATGAGGGAGGGCTTCTGAGGCGTGAGCACGCTGCCGGCTGGGAGAGAGTCGAAGCAGGCGTTCATGATCCTGCAGAGGGAGTTCTCGGGAGGGCTCGGCTCACCGGTGGAGATCGTCATCCACGGAGATATCACGCCGTCGGTGACCGCCTCGATCGACCACATACAAGTCGCGTTGGCAGCTGATCCATCGTTCGGCCCGTCCACTGTCGAGGTGAACGAGGCGCACGACCTGGCAGCGATATCTGCACCGTTGTCCGGGGACATCGCTGGCAACGATGCGCTGGATGTGATCCGTAAACTGCGCGCTGAGTTGGTTCCCCAGGTCTTCCACGACGTGCCCGTCGAGGTGCTCGTCGGAGGCGACACTGCATACAACGTCGACTACATCGACCAGACGACGCGGTATACCCCATCGTGTTCTTGTTCGTGCTCGGCCTGTCCTTCGTGCTCTTGACTGTGGCGTTCCGCTCGGTGGTCATCCCCGCGAAGGCGATCGCGATGAACCTGTTGTCGGTCGGAGCGGCCTTCGGGCTCGTCGTCCTGTTCTTCCAGCGCGGCGTCGGACCCGACTTCGTCAAAGACATCGCAAGCTGGCTCGGTTTCGGTCAGGTCGAAGCGATCGAGGCCGGGCTGTCGCTGTTCATGTTCGCCATCCTGTTCGGGCTCTCGATGGACTACCACGTCTTCCTGCTCTCCAGGATCCGGGAGCGGTTCGATCACACCGGCGACAACACCGAGTCCGTCGCCTATGGATTGCGCACCACCGGTGCCCTGATCACCGGAGCGGCCGCGATCATGGTGGCGGTCTTCGGTGGCTTTGCCGCCGGCCCGCTCGTGGGACTGCAACAGATGGGGTTTGGATTGGCGGTCGCCGTACCGATTGATGCCACCGTCGTCCGATCCGTTCTTGTTCCCGCAACGATGAAGCTCCTCGGCAACCGCAACTGGTATCTGCCTTCGTGGCTCGAATGGCTGCCAGAGGTCAACATCGTTGGTGTGGAAACGCCCGATGTCGTTGCCGAGCCCGATCCCGCCCGAACTGCTCGCGCAGCTCGAAGCACGGCGTGAAGAGGTCCGCGAGGACGAGATCGCGACCATCGAACGCGAGTGGGCCGAGCTCTCGGGGAAGATGAAGGCGCACCGCGACGCCGGCACGGACCCAACGGATCCACTGTGTGACGATGCAGGAGCCTCTTCTCTAGCGTGCCAGGCCGGGCTGAGTGGGGTGCAAGAGACCGTGAAGGTCGTGCGCATGGTGGCCGGGTTCAGCCCACTACCCACCGGGCTGCACCAGCCCGGTCTCGTAGGCATAGACCACGGCTTGAACACGATCGCGCAGGCCCAGCTTCGTCAGCACGCTGGAGACATGGGTTTTGATCGTGCCCTCGCCGACGAACAGTTGGGTCGCGAGCTCCGAGTTGCTCAGTCCGGTGGCCAGCATCCGCAACACCTCGACCTCGCGTTCGGTTAGGCGTTCGAGATCGGTGTCGTCCTTGCGGGGGACCGGCCGCCGGGAGTACTCCTCGATGACCCTGCGGGTGATGGACGGAGCGAGCAGTGCGTCGCCGGCGGCCACGATCCGCACCGCGTGCACCAGCTCTTCGGGTGGGGCGTTCTTGAGCAGGAACCCGCTGGCGCCGGCCCGCAACGCTTCGAACACGTAGTCGTCCCGCTCGAACGTAGTGAGGATGATGACCCGGCTGCCGACGTCCGCGTCTCCGACGACGCGACCGGTGGCCTCCAGGCCGTCCGTCCTCGGCATCTGGACGTCCATGAGCACGACATCCGGCCGCAGCCGCCGGGTGACCTCCACGGCCTGGTCTCCGTCGCTCGCCTCGCCGACGACTTCTATGTCGTGCTCGGTCTCGAGGATCAGTCGGAACCCGGCTCGAACCAGCTCTTGGTCGTCGGCCAGGACGACGCGGATAGTCACGGCAAGAGCCCGTTCAGCGGAAAGGTCGCGTGCACGACGAACCCGCCCTCCGGTCGGGGGCCGGCGCTCAAGGTGCCGCCGTGGAGGCTAGCGCGCTCGCGCATCCCGATCAGGCCGTGGCCGCCGACTCCGACGATCGGCTGGCCGGGCCCGTCCCTGCCGTCGTCGAGCACCTCGATCTCGAGCGACGCCGGCCGGTAGCGGACCCGCACCGCCGTCGTGAGCGCTCCCGAGTGCTTCAGGGAATTCGTCAGGGCTTCCTGGATGATCCGGTAGGCCGACACGTCGAGGGTGGGGGGCAGCGGCCGGGCGTCACCCTCGACCACAAGGTCGACGGTGAGCGCCCCTTTCACCATCTGAGCGATCAGGTCCTCGAGCTGCGCGAGACCCGGCTGAGGGCCGAACTCGTCCGCGTCGCCCGCGCGGCGCAGGAAGCCGAGCAGACGATGCAGCTCTACGACCGCCTGCCGGCTCGACGTCTCGATCGAGCTCAAGGCCTCCGTGGCTCGCTCGGGCTGACGATCCATCACCCGCCGTGCGGCTCCCGCCTGTACCCCCATCACGCTGACGTGGTGAGCCACGACGTCGTGCAGCTCGCGGGCGATCCGCACCCGCTCCTCGAACACCGCCCGCCGCGCGTTCTCCTCCCGCTCCCGCTGGAGCTCTGCGGCCCGCTCGGCCAGCTCGCGCTCGCGCTCTCGCAGCGATCGGATCGCCGCGCCCAGCACCCACGGGAAGACGAGAACGACCACGTTGTACGCGACGAGGAAGCTCCTGGTGAGCACCAGGCCCTTGAGATCCGGGCCGAGGAAGAACAGCTCGCGGACCACCTCGGCGGCGATGACGCCCACCGCGATCCCGAGCACGAGCGTCCGCCATCTCGGTCGGCCGTGGGCCGCCGCGCTGTACAGCGCCAGCCAGCAGGCCCACACCGTGATGTACGGCTCCACGGGATCCAGGACGATCCGGCCGAGGGAGAAGGCGACGATTACGGCGATCGTGGCCAACAGCGGGAAGCGGCGGCGCCACGCCAGCGGGACCGCGACCGCAAGCATCCCGATGACGATGGCGACCGTTCCCGGCGGGTCGAAGAGGGGGTCGAACCGACGTGCCGCCTCGAAGTTGGCGTAGACGGAGAGCAACGCGGCCGCCGCGAAGACCAGCGCCACCACCGCGTCGGCCGCCATCGGGTGGCGCCGCTGCATCGCGAGCGCCCGCCGAGCCAGGTTCTTCACGTCTCCAACCATAGCCGAGAGCCGCGCCCGCTTCATCTCCCATCACGCAGCATCGTCCTCTATCGAAGGAGGGAGCCCGCATAGTCGCAGCCTGCCGTTCGACGGAGCCACGAACACATCTCGCGGGCGACGACGACACCTCGAGGTTGCGCTCAGTATCGGTACACGAACATCGACTGGAGGTTGTGATGAAGCGACGCACAGCAGTTGGCATGGTCCTGGCGGCCGCGATCGTGCTCTCGAGCTCGGTATCGAACGCAGCGCCCGCCCTCACCGGGCCGATCGCTCGGACGGCCGCCGGGGCAGTCGAACCTCGGGCGGAGGTCGGCCTTCGAAGGCTCCTGACGCGGATCGTCGTCGCCGGCGTTCCCGGCGTGATCGCCCGGGTGCAAGAGGGACGTGACGCTCGCGCACTCACGGCGGGGGTCGCCGATCTGGCCACCGGCACGCGGCTCCGGCCCCAAGCTAGGTTCCGGGTTGGCAGCATCACGAAGACGTTCGTGGCAACCGTGGTGCTCCAACTCGTGGGTGAAGGATCCATCGACCTCGACCAGCCGGTGGAACGGTGGCTGCCGGGCCTCTTGCCGGACGGAGGCGTGATTACCGTCCGTGAGTTGCTCAACCACACCAGTGGACTCTTCAACTACACGACGGACCCGGAGGTCTTGGCCGGGGTCGAGCAGAACCGGGTCTTCGAGCCGGAGGAGCTGGTCGCTGTGGCTACCGCTCACCCGCTCTCGTTCCCGCCCGGGACCGCGTTCGAGTACTCGAACACCGGCTATATCGTCGCTGGCCTCCTCGTCGAGGC
>JAYVBZ010000036.1:0-4674 GCA_043750215.1 Actinomycetota bacterium | reverse complement strand
ACTCCCACCTGGGCATCGGGCGCCTCGATCGAGAACACGGCGGGCTTCAGCAGGCGACGGCGACCCGGCTCGCGCGCGAGATTCTGCTCGATCAGGCCCCCGAGCATGCGGGAGAGGCCGCTCGGCGACGCATCCGCATAGACCACCACACCCTCGGGCACCCCCTCTGCGGCACTCATGGGATCAGGACCACCTTCGTCGCTTCACGCCGATCGAAGAGCCCGTAGCCCAGGGTCGCGTCCTCCAAGGGGAGACGATGGGATATGAGCGGCGAGGGATCGATCCGGCCATCGATGACCGCCTCCAGGGCTCGATCCCACCAGGCATGGATCGGACACATGCCGCTGAAGCGCAGCGTCAGAGCCCGGGTCCAGTAGACGCCTAGCTGGATCTCCGCGGTCTCTCCGGCGTAGACCCCCGCTATCACGACGGTTCCCCCCGGCCTGGCCAGCGCCACGGCGGAGGAGAACGCATCAGGGTTCCCCACGGCTTCGAGCACGACGTCGGCGCCGCGACCCTGGGTAACCTCTGCGACCGCCATCTGCGGATGCCGCGCCGCCGGATCGACCGGTGTCGCGCCGACGGAGGCGGCGAGCTCCAACCTCGTGGGCTCGGGGTCGATGACGAAAACGTATGCCGCATCCAGGGCTGCCGCTGCCTGCGCGCAGAAGAACCCCAGAGGTCCCGCACCCACCACCGCGACCGTATCCCCTTCGCTGATACCGCCGAGCGACGCGGCGTAGTACCCCGTGGTCAGGATGTCGCCGAGGAAGAGCGCCCGTTCGTCATCCAGGGTGTCGGGGATAGGGAGGAGGTTCACGTCGGCTCCAGGGACCCGAACACGTTCGGCCTGAGTTCCGGGGACCGAGCCGGTGAATGGGCCACCACCGAACATCTGAGCCTCGTCGCAGAGGGCCGACATCCCCCGACCGCAGTACCAACAATCCCCGCACGCGATATCGAAGGCGATCACCACTCGGTCACCGGGTCGCACGCCCGTTACGTCCTCACCCACCGTCTCGACCACACCGACAGCCTCGTGGCCGAGGACGTCGCCGACGTTCATCGGGGTCTTGCCGTGGAAGAAATGCAGATCGGACCCGCAGATCGCCGTGCGCGTCACGCGCACAACAGCGTCATCAGGGCGCCGAAGTTCGGGATCGGCGACATCTGTCACCGACACGTGACCGGGCCCTTCGAACACGACGGCGCGCATCACTCGTCCGGGAACACCGTATCCACCTCACCGGTGAGGTGGACGAGTTCGTTGGCGGCGTTGACGTAACGGATGATGGTGGGGAGATCGCCGCGAACCTGGAGCTTGCCCTGAACCATGCCGCGGATGGGATCAAGGTCTCCCCGCAGCACATCCTTCCACCGCGAGTACGGCGCACGGATCGCGTACGCAGCAGCCTGGCCGCGCTCGGGTGGAACCACACCACCGCCCCGACATTCCCCGTGCCAAAGATCGAGGTATCCCCACACGTCCCGGGGCATCTGCTTGTCCGGCTCGGCCTCGATGACGAACGAGATATCGCCCTCCCAGGACTTGGCGGCCTTGCGGTAGGCGGCGGACCCGTTGATCTGCACGATGAAGGCCTGGAACCACTCGTCGGTCGGGAACTGCGGCATCGGATCCTCCTCCTCGCGAGCCAGCATACGGAGGAACTCAGGTTCCAAACCTGGGAAACCCGAAGAGCAGGATCACCCCGATGATGTTGAAGGCAGCATGGGCGGCGATGTTCGACACCAGGTTCTTCCGCCGGTCATAGAGGGATGCTAATCCCAACCCCGTCACCACCATGCTGAGCACCAGCACCAAAGCCCCTCGCCACTGCCCCTCCCAATGCGCCGATCCGAAGACGACCGCGGACACACCGGCGGCGATAGGGAACCCTCGGCGATCGCGAAGCCCTCGGAACAGCACCCCGCGAAAGAACAGTTCTTCCGAGGCGGGCGCGATGACGACCGCGAGGAACGCGGCCAGGACCTTGCCCCCCGTGGAGAGTCCGGGCGATAACTGATGTGGCGTCACGATCGGTTGGTTGAACAGACGCTCGAGTACCCACGAGATCAGGTTGGCCGCCCCGAACCCCACGACGAGATAGAGGAGGATCCCCGAAGCCGCACCGATCCAGATCTCGCGGAGCCAACGTCCGGGGGCCGGCATGCCCAGCAGCGCGACGGTAGGTTCATGTCGAAGGCGCAACCACACGAGGATGGTCCCGACCATCGCCAGATCGGCGAAGAGGCTCGCGACCAAGATCGGGGTGGTCGCGCCATCGGTCGGCACCGTCACCGCGCCGAAGACGAAGAGGATGATGGCACCCAGCAATGCCTGGCCGATCAGCACGTTGCCCAGGAGGAAGATGGCGAGCGAATGGAACGCGGACCATGTAGCGAGCGGCCGCCCTTCCGGGGGGATCGGTCCGAGGTCCGCCCGCGGCGGGATGGGCACACTCATGCGACCACCACCGTCTCATCCAGGCCCACCAGCGACACGAAGAGCAGAGCGGCGACCGCCCATGCGAACCCCAGTCCGAGTGCCGACGCCCCGGTGTCGTTCACGGCGTAGGCGATGATGCTTCCCAGCAAGATGGTGATGAGCGCGCCAGTGAACGCAGGTTCCTTCCGAAGGACGGGGCCCAGCCGCGGTCCGGGACGCAGCGCCACCCAAAGCGCGACAGGTACCCCGAGTACCGGGACGGCCGCGAAGGGATGCGTGACCAGCAGCGTCACCCCGATCCGCGATCGTTCCGCGATGGTCCCCATGATCCCTCCAGCGCGCCCGGATCCTTCGGCGAAGTGGGTGATGTGCGTGGGTGAGGACGCGAGGTATCGCTGGGCCAGGAGGACCAGCACCGCTCCCACCACCGCCGCCGCGCCGGTGAGGAGCACCGCCCGCGCGATATGGGCTCGTGTCCGGACGCTCCACCACAGCCCGGCCACGGCGCACATCGTCAGCGCGCCCCCCAAGTCCGACCCGAACCACGGCGAACCGACCACCAGTCCGGTTACGAACAAGAGACCCGCCCCGGCTGCGACGTTCCGCAACGCGAGCGCGACGAACACCGCAGCGGCTAGCACGAGCCCGATGAACGCGTTCGGCAGTCCGAAGAACCGACCGCCGTCAAGTTGCGACCCACCCAGCAGCGGGGTCACCGCGCCCGGCCAGTCCATCACTGCCTCGACGCTCAGCACGCAGAACGCGACCACGCCGAGCGCCACCACCGCGGAGACGGCCCCACGCCGGCGAGCGACCACGGTCGCCGCGGTGGTCAGCACCACCGTGACGCCGATCAGGAACGGGATCACCCCGGCGTAGGTGAGCCGTGGGAACCTGCCCACCTCTAGCAGGGCAAGACCGAGCGGAAGGATCGAGATCGCCCCGCACGCCGCGGCCCCCCGTACCCAGGAGGCGGTTCCCCTGCGCCGGTAGGCGACCCCGAGCGCGAAGAGTCCAACGATCGCTGCGTAGGTGCCTGTCGCGATACCGATCGGCACGGTAAGCCGTCGCTGATCCCGATACCGCTGATACAGGTCGAACGGCGCGGGTGCGTCCGCGGGATGGATGGGTGCGCCGGTCGCTCCCGATGGGATCGGAGTTCCAGACAGGCTGGCGATCGTGACCGCGATATCAGACGTGGTCACGGCGCCATCTCTGCGCGTTGAATCCGACGTGAGCGCAGGGAAGGTTGATGGCGCCGGCCTCTGCATCGCAGCCTGGATCTGCGTGCCCGTACCGGTCGCCATGATGACGACCCCGAGTTCATCGCCGCCCCGGACGTCTGAAGCCGAGGGTGAGCTCGACACGAAGATCAGGGTTCCCTTTCCCTGCCCCTCCGGGAAGAGCGTCGCCGCCGTTCCCACTGCCCGATCGAAGAGCGCGCTGAGCTTCGTCGTATCGACCGTGCCGTCGGGCGCCGCCACCGAGCCCGCGTTGTGGTGCCAATACGGCGCGTTCCATGGTCCAAATACTTCTTGGAGTGTGGTCGTGAGGGGGAGTCGCTGACTGACGAGGGCGGCGCCGCCGAGCGATGCAAGCGCGTACGCGCGCGGGTTCCGCGCAAACACATCACGGAACCCGGCGCCCTTGAACGTGACTACCATCACGTTCGTAGACACGCCGGGGGTGGCCGTCGAGTGCGCCGGCGAACTTGCGCCGAAGGCCACCATGAGCACAAGGAGCGATGCGGCGGTCCACCGACGGGCCCTCACGGGAGCACGGACGATGCGTGTTCGCGGACCGCTGTGGCACCCAGCGCCGCAAGCTTGGCTTCGAAGTCCTCGTACCCACGGTCGACGTGGTGCATGTCCGATATCTCGGTGACGCCCTCGGCGCAGAGCGCTGCGATAACCATGGCCGCGCCGGCGCGGATATCAAGCGCGCGCACCGGCGCGGCCAAGAGCCGGTCCACCCCGCGGATCACCGCGTGATGCCCCTCGGTTCTGATATCCGCTCCCATCCTGCGGAGCTCATCAACGTAGAGGAACCGGCTCTCGAAGACGTTCTCGGTTGCGATGCTGGTCCCACTCGCGGTTGCGAGCGTGGCCATGAGGATCGGTTGGAAATCGGTCGCCAGGCCCGGATAGGGAAGGGTGACGAAGTCCACGGCCCGAGGGCGCTCATCCTGGCGGATCCGCAAACCCTCGTCGGTGACCTCGATCGCTGCC
>JAYVBZ010000035.1:0-5849 GCA_043750215.1 Actinomycetota bacterium | reverse complement strand
GCCTTCTGCCACAACTGGGTTCAGCAGATCGTGAATGCGTTGCAACAGAGCGACCTTTGGAACAGCACCGCGATCTTCATCACCTGGGACGAATGGGGCGGCCTCTACGACCATGTCGTTCCCCCGCAGGTCGACCACGAGGGACTTGGATTCCGCGTGCCGCTCCTGACGATCAGCCCATACACCCCCAAGGGCCTCATCGACGACGAGCTGGGTGAGTTCTCAACTCCATTGAGGTTCATCTCTGACAACTGGGGGCTGCCACACCTGAGTCCGCGCATCAAGAACACCCACGACATGAGCCACATGTTCGACTTCACGAAGAACCCGCAGAAACCGCGGATGGCCACCAAGAAGGCCAAGACCTACGGCAACGTATGGACCTATCCCAGCGACTTCCCCGGGTGGCCCAAAGGAACGATCGCCAATCCCGAAGGCACCGGATTCCCCACCTAGCGTCGCTGCCGAGGGACGACCAGGGCGTCGACGGCCACACATCCTTGCGACGAGACGATGATCGGATTCACATCCAGCGCGTCCAACGCCTCACCGAGGTCGGCCGCGAGCACCGATAGCCTCGAGATCGCGCGGGCGAGCGCACCGACGTCAGCGGCCTCGGAACCTCGGAGTCCGTCGAACATCGGCCGCATCTGAAGGCCGCTGATGAGTCTCTTCGCGCCGGGCTCATCGATCGGGGGGAGCGCGAGTTTGCGATCCTTCAACAGTTCAACCAACACGCCGCCGGCCGCGACAAGGACCAGCGGACCGAACGTCGGATCACGGACCACGCCGAGCGCGACTTCGATCCCCACAGGCGCCGTCGCAGCGACGACCGCGGTCGGGCCGAGGCGTTCCGCGAGATCCGCGTACGCCTCCTGCACAGCGCTCGCATCCTCGAGCTCCAGCTTCACGCCGCCCACATCAGATTTGTGCTGGATGCCCGGCGCTGCGGTCTTCATGACGACCGGGTAGCCGATCGCCTCGGCGGCCGCGACCGCGCCTTCCGCGTCCACTACTGCGCGCACACCGATCGTCGGCACACCGTAGTCCGACAGGAGCCTTAGCCCCTCAAGCTCGGAGACCTCTTGCCCTGCTGAGAGTCTGGTGAGCCAGCGCTCCCGGGTTTCCGCCAGAATGGGGGCGGGCGCCTCCATCGGCGGACGCACGCTGTTGTCGCGTTCGCGGATCAGATGGCGCAAGGCTCGCAGACCACTGGTCGTTCCCTCGAGGACTGGGATGCCATCGGCCCTCAGCATCGCCGCCTCATCGGCAGCGATCGCACTTGCCAGGTTCGACAGGACGCAGAACGGTTTGGTCGTGGCGTTGAACGTGTCGCGGGCGACCTGCAGGTAGCTCTCGTCGTACGGTTCGCCTTGCGCAGTCAGGTCCACGACGAACGCCATCGCAGCGGTGTCGGGATCGTCGTGGAGTGCCAGGAAGCTCTCGCAGAAGATCCGGTCCGCATCGATCCCGGTTCCCCACGCGTCAAGGGGATTCGTCGCGACCACCCCGGGGTCGAGCCCATCTTGGATCCGCGCGCGCGTGGCCTCCAAGATCTCCGCGAACGGGACCCCAAGGTCGTGTGCAAGGTCCACGAACATCGCGCGCTCCCCACCCGAATCATGGATGCTCGCGATGCCGCGCCCGCCCGTTACCCGGCGCGGTGCGCTCAGCAACTCGAGCGTGTCGGCCATCTCGTCCAAGGTGTCGACCACCAGCACGTCGTGAGCGTCGAACAAGGCTTCATACGCACCGTGCTCACCGGCCAAGGCGCCGGAGTGCGCGGTCACCATCACCTTCGAACCTTCCGTCCGCCCCACCTTCAGCGCGACCACCGGGATCCGTAGCTCGGCCGCGCGCGTCAGCTGGGCGCGGAACCCGACAGGATCGCGCACGGCTTCCAGCAGGAGTGCCACCACTCGGGTCGACTCCAACCCCAGTGCGTACTCCATGTAGTCGCTCATGGTCGTGACGATCTCTTGACCTGAAGAGACCATCAGGTTGAACCCGATCCCGCGAGCGTTGAAGGCGAACGCGGCGAATGCCGAACCCGAGTGGCTGATGAAGGTCACCGGCCCCGGCACCATGACCTCGGGCGAGGCGAATCCGGTGGCACGAAGTTTCGGTGCAAGGGAGAAGAACCCCATCCCATTCCCCCCGCACAGCGCCATCCCATACTGAGTTGCGATGGCCGCCAGTCTCTCGGTCAGGGGCGGCGTGCCCGCCTGCGGCTCCTCGTAGAGCGAGGAGAACGTCACGGCGCTCCGGGCACCTGCCTGGGCCGCGTCACGCAGTGCCTGTTCGATCCGGGCGTTCGCGACCCCCAAGATGACCAGATCGACGGGCTCGGGGATCGCTGCGACGGAAGGGAAGCACCGCATGCCGGCGATCTCCTGATACCCCGGGTTCACCGGATAGATCGCGCCCTCATAGCCACCACGCTCCAGCTCCAGGAGCATCTGGCGGCCTAGCGAGCCTTCTTTCACGGAGGCTCCCACGACGGCAACGGACCGGGCCTCGAGCATCCGCTCGAGGCCGGTCCGCCGGTGGTCGCCGCCAGGTGCCACTTACTTCTTGGAGATGGCTTTGTCCTTCTTGGCCATCTTGAATGCCTGCCAGCCCGGGATACCGTTCACGCCGCCACCGCCGTGCGTGGCGCACGAACCGTGATACAGCCCCTTGATCGGCGTGCGGAAGTCCGCGTAGCCGGGCGCCGGGCGCATGTGGAACAGCTGATCCACAGAGAGTTCGCCGTGGAAGATGTTGCCGCCGATCAGGCCCAGGTCCTGCTCCATGTCGTAGGGCCCGATGACCTGACGATCGATGATGGCGTTCTTGAAGTTGGGCGCCAACTCCGTGTAGCCGTCGATGATGCGGTCCGCGTAGGCCTCGAGGTCATCGCGGTGCGGCTCTGTATTCCAATCGTCGGGAACCCACTGCGTGAACATCGAGAAGACGTGCACACCCTCGGGCGCGAGCTTCTTGTCCATCGTCGTGGGGATGGTCCCGTCCACGAACGGATGCTCCGCGGCCTTGCGATCCATGTGCGCATCCTGGAACGCGCGCTCGGCGTATCGCGGGCTGAAGCAGAGCTCCACCGAACCGGTGTGGTGGGGCTGTTGTTCCTTGCCGGGTGCGGCGATGAAGTCCGGGAGTTCGGACATGGCGACGTTCACCTTCACCACGCCCGATCGTGTCTTCCAGCGCTCGATGTCCCACACGAAGTCCGCGGGGAGTTCATGGCGGTCTAAGAGCTCCAAGAACGCGATCTTCGGATGGATGGTGGTAACGACGACCGGGGCGTGAAGCTCGTCGCCGTTCTCAAGGGCCACGCCTACCGTCCGACCGTTGCGAACCAGGATCTTCTTGACCCGAGTGTTCGTGCGGATCTCGGCACCGAAGCTCTCCGCCGACTTGCGTATGGAGTCGGAAACCGCGCCCATCCCGCCCTGCTGGAAGCCCCAGCTGCCCAGGTGTCCGTCGCCGACATCGCCGATGGAGTGGTGGAGCATGACGTAGGCGGTGCCCGGCTCGTCCGGTCCCGCCCATGTGCCGATGACGCCATTCACCGCGAGCATGCCCTTGATGGCGTCGGACTCGAACCAATCGTTCAGCAGGTCCGTGACGCTCATCGTGAACAGGCGGGTGACATCACCCACGCCACGGACACCAAGCTTGCGCATCTTCCACGCAGTCTGCGCGCTTGCGACGAGGTCGCCAACCGCCATCGATCCGGCCTTCGGCGGAACGGACAGCAGCAAAGGACCAAGGACGTCGGAGACGCCCTTCATCCACTTCTCCCACTCCTCCAATGCGTCCGCGTCCTTCTTAGAGAATTGGGAGATGGAGTCGTAGGACTTCTTCGCGTCATCCGCGTACACGGTGATGGCGCGACCGTCGGGGAACGCCTGGAAGTAGGGACCGAACGGCGTGACGTCGTACCCGTGCGCCTTGAGGTTGAGTTCCTTGATGATGGTCGGCGGCATGAGCGACATGACGTAGGAGTACGTCGTGACGTTGATCTCGGGGTGGTCGGGGAACGGCGCACTGGTGTCGGCCGCGCCGCCCGTCTTGTGCCGAGACTCCAGCACGACCGTCTTCGCGCCTTCCCGCGCGAAGTACGCACCGCTGGTCAGGCCGTTGTGACCGCCGCCGATCACGATGGCGTCGTAGGTGTTCGCCATGTCCATTTCGTCCTTTCCTCGAGAGTCACGTGAAACTGGGCTTCGCCGAGTTGATCCGGGTCAGCGGCGAGTATCATGCCCAGGAATTGAACAGCCAGTCAACCCGGACTTCAAGGGGCCGGGATTTTGACTTCGCAGGTCAAGCCGGTACAGTTGGCCGAGATCCGACCGAGATCCCGGGCCAGGTTCGGGGCCTCTTGTGCCCGCTCTTTGTACGTCGTTCAGTTCCTTGGAGGTGCGATGGCCGCAGCGCGATCCAAGCAGCAGAAGGACCGTCACCAGGAGATCCTGGAGGCGGCGGCCCGCGTGATCACCGATCGCGGGCTGGCCGAGACACGCATCAGTGACATCGCCGAACGATGCGGCGTCTCGCCCGGCCTGATCCTCTACTACTTCGAATCCAAGGATCGGCTCCTGGTTGAAGCACTGACCTTCGCCAACGACCAGTTCTATCTTCGCTTCTCCCGCGAGATGCGCAGGATGAAGACCGCGCGCGAGCAGCTGGACCGCCTGATCGAACTCTCCGTCCCCGGACTCCTCCCCGAATACGAGCGTCTGGACGAATGGGCGCTCTGGATCGAGATCTGGGTTCGCGCACTCCGCGATCCCATGATGGCCAAAGAGCGGGAGGTATTGGATCGGCGCTGGCGTCAGTCCATCGCCGACATCATCCGGCACGGCCGCGAGACGGGCGAGTTTCCGGACGGTTGGGACGCTGAAGAACTCGGCTTGCAGATCGGCGCGACGATCGATGGCTTGGCGATCCAGGTCATGCTGAACGACACGGTGTTCTCATCCCAACGCATGCAGCGAGTGAGCCTGGAAGTCGCCTCGCGCCTGATCGGATTCGAACTGGAACCCGCGATATCCTGAGCGGCTAGGCCCTGGACCGATCTCCGGAGGGGTCATAGAACGGCGTGAGGCTCGCATCCACTGCATAGCGTTCATTCGCGATCTCGACCTGCAGGTCGCTCGCATCTAGGAGGGCTTGCGTGATCGGCTGGTCGGCGCGCAGCCACGCGATCCCAACCGCCGCGCCCAGCGTGTAGCCGAACCCACCACTTGTCACGAACCCGTCGTAAGAACCGTTCCGCAGCAGTGACTCCCCGTGGAACAGCATCGGTTCAGGGTTGCGGAGCTTGATGCTGATAAGACGCTGGGTGCGCGGCTGGTCGCGCAGTCCCGCGATCGCCTTGGCCCCACTATGGACGGTTTTGTGCGGCGACGCCGTGAATCCCAGACCCGACGCGAACACGTGGTCCATCCCGCCCATGTCGTGGCCCCACGATCTGAACCCCCGTTCGATGCGAAGGGCGTCCAGGGCGTGGAACCCGGCATGGATCATCCCGACATCCCTGCCCGCAACCATGAGCTTGTCGTGTAGGTCTCCCGCGAACTCGGTCGGCACCCAGAGTTCCCATCCCAGCTCGCCGACGTAACTCACGCGGAGCGCCCACGCCTTCGCCCAGCCGACGTCGATCTCCTGCGCCGTAAGGAACCCGAACGCCTGAGTCGATAGATCAGCGTCGGTCACGCGAGCCAGCACCTCACGGCTGCGCGGGCCTTGTACGGCCAGCACGGCGTAGCCGGAAGTCACGTCCGTGATCACGGCGCCCGCTGGCGCACCGGCACGTAGCAGCCCCTCTCCGCGTCGCTGCGCGACCG
>JAYVBZ010000034.1:0-4544 GCA_043750215.1 Actinomycetota bacterium | reverse complement strand
GTTCTTCGAACGTGGGGATCTCTGAGCGAACCCGCCGGATGGCCAGCCCCACGACGCCGCGCTGGCGGAACACGTTGACGCGGAAACGACCGACGCCGGTCAAGGTATAGCCCAGGTCCGCCTCGTTCGACTCATTGAATTCCCGCTTCTTGTGCTCGGACATGAGGATCTCGCCGAAGGCATCCGTGTCCGCCGCCGAAAGCGCCTCGAAGTGGGTCGGCTGCAATTCCCCATCCACGCGAACGAACGGCACGTTGCCGACCTTGAGGTGAAGGTCGCTCGCGCCTCGTTCGACCGTGAATCGGAGCAGCTCGTTGATATCCATCTACCACGCCTTCTCGCTCGGCTCTTCCAAGGGGTGGCCGATCAAAGCTCCCCCATGTCCAGAATCCCATCGGCACATCAAGCATCGAGCCTGAGCGCCCGGGACCCTCAGATCCGAACTGGGCCTCGCCAGAGGGCCGCGGGGCGGCGGGCGCCTAGAATCGCTGCTTCGTGAGGGGAACGGGCAGGTCGCCACGAACCGGGCAGGGCCGATGAGCGGTCAGCCTCGCCGACGGCGCCCCGGACCTTCGGACGAACCGCCGCCGGGCGCGGGTCTGGGCGCCGACGCCCGCACCCCACCCGATCCCCCTAGGCCGACCGAGGGAGCCGCAACGGCCACCCCAGGGGGCAGCGCCGGCACGTCACGACGACGACGAAGGCGACGACGTAAGCCCGCGTCAGCCGCCGCTGCCAGCGCAGCTAAGACCAACCCTCAGCCGAAAGCTGCGACGAAGCGGAAGCACAGACAACCGACCAAGGCCGAACTGGCCGCGCGCGCCACCAGCACACGCAAGGAGGTCTCCTCCGGCGGTGTCGTCTATCGCAGGACGGAAGACGGTGGGTTGGAGATCCTCCTCGCTGCGCGACGGACCCTGAAAGGCAACATCGCGTGGGGGTTAGCCAAAGGCCACATCGAGGAAGGCGAGTCGCCCGAGGATGCCGCCACCCGAGAAGTGCGCGAGGAGACGGGTTGGGACGCGGACATCGAAGCTTCGCTCGGCCTCACGAAGTACTTCTATGTCTGGGAGAACATTCGGATCCGTAAGACCGTGCACTTCTTCCTCATGCGTGCTACCCAGGGAGACCCGGCCGATCGCGACGACGAGATGGAAGAGATCCGCTGGTTCCCGCTGGATCACGCGTTGAAGCGCGCCGCCTACCGTGGCGAACGAGACGTCTTGCTGCGAGCCGCGGACCTCCTGGGATGACCGCTCTCCATTTCGTGCTCGCGCTCCTTATCGGTCTGGCCTCCGGTGTGCTCTCGGGCGTGTTCGGGGTGGGCGGGGGTATCGCGATGACCCCAGGCATACAGATCCTCCTCGGCACGGCGCCCATCGCCGCCGTGGCCACGCCACTGCCCGTGATCATCCCGACGGCATTCGCCGGTGCCCTGCGATATCGCTCGGCCGGTGAGTTCGACCCGATCGGCGCGAAGTGGATGGGGGTCACCGGGTTCTTCACCGCGATCGGTGGAGCCCTCCTCACCAAGGTGGTCGAACCGCACGTCCTCCTGCTGGCGACCGCGGTCCTTCTGGCTTGGCAATCGGTCAGCGTGCTCAGGGGCGCTCGTGCCGCCGACTCGAGCAACGCCAAGAGGTACCGAACAGCCACCCCCGGCGCTTTCGCCGCGATCGGGGCCGCCGCGGGCCTCGTGAGCGGCCTGCTCGGCCTGGGCGGAGGCTTGATCATGGTGCCGCTGATGGTGAGCTGGCTGGGCGTGCCACTGAAGCGGGCACTGGGTACCTCACTGGCCGCGATGCTCGCGATGGTGATCCCCGGAACGGTCGTGCACGCCGTATTGGGGCACGTGGCCTGGCTGCCCGCCATCGTCCTGAGCATCGGAGCCGTCCCTGGAGCCAGGATCGGAGCGAACCTGGCGCTAGGCTCACGCGAACGGACCCTTCGACTTGCGGTCGGTAGTTTCCTCCTGGTCGCTGCCACCCTGTATGGGGCCAAGGAGCTGGTCCACCTCCTCCGGGGGTGAGCCGTCGCCGCTACGATGGGCCTTCCGCACATGCTGACGCGCATCCGATCGGTCGCCCTGCTGTCCTTCATCGCGCTGGCCGTCGCTGGCCCCGTGCCGGATGCGCTGGCGCAGACCCAGGGACCGGTGACGCTGCGATTGGTGTCGCAGACGCCCATCCTCACGCCCGATAAACCGACGCTGAAGATCACTATCAACGCGACGAACGCGAGCTCGTCACAGATGACCGATCTGCAGATCGGCATCGTGATGGGCGCGCACATCTTGACTCGAACCGACTATGAAGCCTCGCTCACGAACGGGCCGGGAACGCCGGTATTCGCGCAGACCGAGGTCGTTGACGGAGTCTTGGCGCCGGGCGCTTCCCGTGATCTCTCCGTGGAAGTCACGCCAACATCTATCCCGACACTCCTGGTTGACTCTCAGGTCTATCCGTTGCGCATCAGCATCCGCAGCGGGAGTACGGGCGTCGAGCTTGGCGGACTGAACAGCGCAGTGATCGAAGTCGTCCGCGTCCCCGAGAAACCGTTGCGGCTGGGCTGGACGTTCGAGGTAACGGGGTCGGCGCTGGACCCGCAGGGCCGGGCAACTGCGGGGATCGAGTCCGCGCTCTCGGTCACGGGAAGACTCAGCCAGCAGGCGGCGTCCATGAGCGAACTGGCCGGCGCAGGGGTCCCGTTCGACATGGCCGTGCAGCCCTCGCTGCTGGAGCAACTGGGACGGATGACCGATGGATACGAAAGAGGTGAAGGCGCTACCGTCGCAGCCGGAGAGGGCGGGGCGGCCCGCGCGGTAGCGGTCCTGGCCGAGTTGAAGAGTGCGGCCGCTGGTAGCCGGACCGAGCTGACCTCCGAACCGTTCGCGTGGCCGAGTATCCCCGCGATGGTCCACGCTGGTCTGGGGCGCGACCTTGGAACGCAGAACTTCCTGGGCCGCGCCGCCATATCCCAGGTGTTCGGCGTTTCCCCCGATCTCTCGGTGACCCGCCCACCGATGGGAGCCCTGGACGATCAGTCGCTTCGAGCACTCATCGGACGCAGCACCTCGTTGGTACTGGCGCAGCCCGACACCGTGATTCGGCCTGCCCAGACCAACGATTTCGCCCCGCCGCCCACCGCCGTCGTGGCGGAGGGGAACACATCTGCAACGCTCGTCTTGCCGGACCCCGGTACCCAGGCATTACTAGAGGACCCCGTCTTGACACAAGATCCCGTGCGGGCGGCGCAAGCAGTGCTCGGTGAGCTGGCGATGGTATGGAAACAGCAGCCGGTCCCGAGTGGGGACACCGTTCGGGGAGCGGCCATCACCCTTCCCTCCACGATGCCCGCGGGGTTCTGGACGGCCTTCACTCATCGCGTGAGCGTAGCCTCGTTCCTGCAACCGGTAACTGCGGCGGATCTGGTCGCGCAGATCCCGCCGCCCCCACAGCCGGTGGAACTCGCCCCTAGTGCACCTCTGCTGTTCAGCCCCCCCTACATCAACGCGCTGCGTGCCGCGCGGCGAGACGTAGCTGCCTTCCGCTCCATGCTCCCTTCGGGCGATCCGCAACCGAACCGCTTGGACCGCAACCTCTTCGTGGCGGAAGCCGCCGGCTACCTTGTGGACGAGTCCGGAGGCCGGGCGTGGATCTCCAGCGCTCACTTCACGACCCACGCGGCGTTCAGGAGCACCCTTCCGGCCCCGGATCAGGCCTTCACCCTCACGTCTCGATCGGGCACGATCCCTGTGAGCCTTGGTGATCCGGGGCCGCGCCCACTCAAGGCCGTCTTCACCCTGCGATCGCCGCGGATGACCTTCCCCGACGGAGCCACGAAGACGGTCACCCTGGCCCGAGAGAACCAGACCGTGACGTTCGCCGTCCAGACCAATGCCGTGGGCCCAAGTCCGGTTCTCGTGACCGTGACGGCGCCGAACGGCCATGCGATCGGGCAGCAGACCCTGTTGGTGCGTTCGACAGCGGTGAACACGATCGCACTTGCCATCACCGTGGGGGCCGGGCTGGTTCTCCTGCTGCTGTGGGCCAGGAGGTGGTTCAAGCGTCCGACGAGATGACCGCCGGCCCCGCCCAAGGCGGGCCCACCTCCGGGGGCCCCGGCGCCGACGAGGGATTCATGCGCCACACCGCGGTGATGTCGGTCGGGACCGCGCTGTCGCGCGTAACGGGGTTCCTGCGCTTGGTCGTCGCGGCCGCGGTGCTTGGCGACGCGTTCCTCGCGGACACCTACAACGCGGCGAACACCACCCCGAACATCGTCTACGAGCTGGTGCTCGGCGGCATCCTTACCTCCGTCTTCATCCCCGTGTTCGTCGAATGGCTCCACACCCATGGCGAAGAAGAGGCGACCGAGCTGGCGCGCAGAGCGCTCACCCTCGCCCTGGTCGCCTTGACCGGTGTCGGCGCGTTGGGTGTGGTGTTCGCCGGACCGATCATCCGCCTGTACATGCTGGACTCGCACGACCCGAACAAGGCCGAACAGATCGAGCTGGGCGTGTTCTTCCTGCGCTGGTTCATGCC
>JAYVBZ010000033.1:0-1797 GCA_043750215.1 Actinomycetota bacterium | reverse complement strand
ACCGTGGCCAGCATCCCCATGTAGTCGGCGCGGTTGCGATCGATACCTGCCGCCTGGCGTCCGCGCCAGATGTTCCCGCCACCCACCACGATCGCGGTCTGCACACCGAGATCAACGATCTCTGCCAGTTGGCGTGCCACCAGGGCCGTCGCCTCCGCATCGATGCCGCCTTGCTGATCTCCGGGAGCGAAGGCCTCACCAGAGAGCTTCAGGAGGACCCGACCATAGGTCGGCCGCCCGTTCGCATCTCCACCGGCCATATGCGCTCCTAGTCTCCCTCTTCGCCTAGCTTGTACCGGACGAACCGCCGAACCGCAACTTTCTCTCCCACCGCGGCACTGGTTTCGTCGAGCAGCTGTTGGACGGTCTTCGAGTCATCCTTCACGAACGACTGTTCCAGGAGGACCGTGTCCTTGAGATAGCTGGCGACCTTGCCTTCGACGATCTTCGGAACCACGTTGTCGGGCTTGCCAGCTTCGCGGGCCTGTGTCTCGGCGATCTTCGTCTCTTGGTCGATGACATCCTGTGGCACCTGCCCACGGTCCAAGTAGATCGGCGACGCCGGGCTGGCGATGTGCAGCGCTAGATCCTTCACCAGGGCCTTGAACTGATCGGTGTTCGCCACGAAGTCAGTCTCGCAGTTCACCTCGATGAGCACGCCCACAGTGTTGTTGAAATGGATATAGCTGTCGACCCGCCCTTGATCGGCTGAGCGCCCCGCACGCTTGGCGGCTGACGCAAGCCCCTTCTCACGAAGGATCTCCGTAGCACGCTGGAGGTCACCATCGGCATCCTGCAACGCACGCTTGCACGCCATCATGCCGGCTCCGGTGGCTTGGCGAAGAACCTTTACCTGTTCGGCCGTGACGTCTGCCATCAGCCCTCCTGAGGGAGGGCCGCGGCAACCTCGGCCACAACCGTTGGCGCCGCGGTCACAACCTCGGGCGCCTCGGCCACTTCGGGCACTTCGGGCACTTCGGCCTCCGGCACTTCGGCCTCCGGTACTTCGTCGATGTCTTCGGTTCCCATCGATGGCGCAGGAGCGTCGGGTTCGAAGACCGTGCTCGCGGCGATCGCGGCAGCGACCTCAGGAGTCGGCACGTCGTCGACCTCGGCCGGCACAGCTTGCCCGCCAGAGGTCACGCGCTCGACGGCTTCATCCCTGGCCATCCCGTATCCCTCCTGCAGGGCGTCCGCCACCACGCGGGCGACCAGGGTTACCGCGCGGATCGCATCGTCGTTACCGGGGATAACGAAGTCGACCTCGTCGGGGTCACAGTTCGTGTCGACGATGGCGATCACGGGGATGCCCAACTTCCGTGCCTCGGTGACGGCGATCTGCTCCTTCTTCGTGTCGACCACGAAGACCGCGTCGGGAAGTCGCTCGAGGCCCTTGAGACCACCCAGGTTCCGTTCGAGCTTCTCGCGCTCGTGACGAAGACGGATGGCTTCCTTCTTCGGCAGGTAGTCCAGGGCGCCGGTTGTTTCCATCTCGCCCAGTTCGCGGAGGCGGATCAGGCGTTTGGAGATGGTCGCGAAGTTCGTAAGCATGCCGCCCAGCCAACGATGGTTGACGTAGGGCATCCCGACCCGAGTGGCGTGTTCGGAAACGACCTCCTGTGCCTGCTTCTTCGTCCCGATGAACAGGATGATGCCGCGGCGCCGACCTAGACCCAGCACGAACTCGTAGGTCTCTTCGATGCCGGACAGGCTCTTCTCGAGGTCGATGATGTAGATGCCAGCCCGCTCGCCGTAGAGGTAGCGGTGCATCTTCGGGTTCCACCTGCGGGTCTGGTG
>JAYVBZ010000032.1:0-2078 GCA_043750215.1 Actinomycetota bacterium | reverse complement strand
GTTGATCGGAGCATTCGCGGCGGGGGTCCTCGCCTGAGTCGGTGGCTCAGCGAAGAGTGCCATGACCATCCTGTTTCGCATGCCCGTTCGAACGAGGGTCCGGGTTCTGGCGTCGCATGCGGCGGCGCGCGCGCGAGAAGGCAGGGTCGCGCAGTGGCGCTGCGAGCCCCGGTTCGACCAGGCGCGCCGAGGCCTCACGCTTCATACCTGTCGGCCGGTCGGCGCGTCGTCGACGGCGGCGTAAACGTGACACCACCACGACGGCGATCACGGCGACGGCCGACGTCAAGAGAAGAACTTGCTGCATGGAACCAAAGGATACGGTCACAGCGTTGGTTCGGGCGATCCAAGGGCCGGAAGCGCGAACGAGAACTCGCTTCCCTCCGCTGTTCGCGAATCGGCCCAGATCCGACCGCCGTGCGCGATCACGATCTCGTGACAGATGGCGAGCCCGAGACCGCCCCCGCCTTCGCTGGTTCTCGCCCCCTCCCCGCGCACGAACCGATCGAAGATCCGCGGGAGCAGCGCCGCGTCGATGCCCGAACCGTGGTCACGGACGCTCAATCCAGCCTCCTCGCCACGCTCCCACGTCGTCACCTCCACCTGACTACCGGGAGGCGCGAAAGCCAGGGCGTTCGCAACGAGGTTCGTTACTACCTGGTCAAGGCGCGCGCTGTCCCCGACCACCGTTGCGCTGGGACCGTCCCGGACGATCGTCACGCCATTCACGCTCGCAAGTGGGGTTAGCCCGAACGCAGCTCCCTGTGCGACGTCGGCCAGTGACACTGGTTCGCGCGACAACGACAGGCTGCCTTCGTCGCTCCGGGCCAGCAGAAGGAGACTCTCGACGATGCCGCTGACGCGCTCTACCTCCTCGCGGATGCTGACGAGTACGTCTCGACCAGCGTTATCCAGCGCGGGGGAACGCAGGCTCACATCGAGTTCCGTTCGCATGACGGCGAGGGGGGTACGGAGCTCGTGGGACGCGTCGGCTACGAACCGATGTTGCTCGTCCACGCCGGCCTGCACACGACCGAGCATGGCGTTGAGCGTCTCCGCCAAGCGTTGGAGCTCGTCGGCAGTTGCGGGGACCTCGATGCGCCCGGAGAGATCGGCGGTTCCCAGGCCTCGGGCTTCTGCAGTCATCCTCGCAACGGGGCGGAGCGCTCGGCCCGCTAGCGCCCAGCCACCCGCAGCAGCGGCCGCCAGCACCGCGGGTCCTGCGATGAAGAGGAGGACGAGGAGCCGGTGGACGGATCGCTCGACGTCATCGAGCGAGGCGATCACGACAACGGCATCGCCACAACCGGTTGCCGGTGGCTGAACTGCCAACACCCGGAAGGCCTCGCCGTCCGCACCCACCGCAACGGTTCGACGAACGTCATGGCCTGCGAATACCGGCGCGAGATCGGCCGGTGAGAGGAGATCCATCGTAGCTACGGAGTCGCCGGATGATTCAGCCACGACACCGGCCGAGGTCACCAATTGGGCGCCGGACTCACCGGAGCCCAGCCCTTTGAGCAAGGGACTGCTCACGTCATGGAACTCTCCCTCGCAGCCTGACCGCAGACCGATAGAGATCTGCGCGGATCGGATGGCGAGGGCTTCGTCGGTGGCTCGCAGGAGATCCGCTCGGAGCCGGACCAGGAGGAAGCTGCCTAGGGCTAGGAGGGTCACCGCCAGCAGGGCTGCGTACCAGGCAGTCAGGCGGAGGCGGATGGGGACGTTCACCCATCCTCCCCGACTCCGACAGGAGGGGAGGGCTCCGTGGGGTCCAGCGCGTACCCGACGCCGCGGACCGTCCGGATGAGCGGTCGTCCGAACGGGTCCTCGAGTTTCCGCCGTAGATAGCCCACATAGACATCCACCACGTTCGAAGACCCCCCGAAGGTGTAGTCCCACACATGTTCCAGGATGCGTTCACGGCGAAGGACCTCGCCCGGGCGGCGGATAAGGAACTCCAGAAGGGCGAACTCGCGGGTGGACAACTCGACCAAGATGCCGGCGCGGGCCACGGTGTGCGCAGCGGGATCGAGTTCGACGTCGCCAGCAACCACCACCGGCGGTCGTTCAAGCGG